>JAYVUH010000099.1:0-9080 GCA_043788115.1 Burkholderiales bacterium | reverse complement strand
TGTCAAACCAATAATTGATACCCGAAACACAAAACACGAAACACAAGCAAATACGGGCATCTTCAGCCAATAATCCCTGAAAACACCCGCCAATAAACGACTTTCAGAATTTAAAACATGCCAGGCGCACTCGACGGAATCAAAATACTCGACCTCACCAGCGTGATCATGGGGCCGTATTGCACCCAGATTTTGGGTGATATGGGAGCCGACGTGATCAAAGTAGAGACACACGCCGGCGACAACATGCGCTGGGTCGGCCCGATGAAAAACCCCGGCATGGGCCACATCCATTTGCACTTGAATCGCAACAAACGCTCGATCGTGCTCGACCTCAAACAGCCGAAGGGGCTGGAAGCGTGCCTGCGTCTGGCAGCAAACGCCGACGTATTGGTCTATAACGTCCGGCCACAATCGATGGCGCGCCTAGGCTTGGGCTACGACGCGGTCAAGAAGGTCAATGAGAAGATCATCTATGTCGGTGCCTTTGGCTACTCAGAAAAAGGGCCATACGCCGGACGGCCTGCCTACGACGACTTGATTCAAGGTATCGCCGGTATCTCCTCACTGAGTCAGCGCCAAACCGGCGGCCTGCCGCGCTATTCGCCGGTGACGATCGGCGACCGCAGCGTCGGGCTGCATACGGCCAACGCGGTGCTGGCCGCTCTGTTTTACCAAGAACGCAGTGGGGAAGGGCAGGCCATTGAAGTCACCATGTTTGAAGCGATGTCGCAATTTGTGCTGGGCGATCACATGGGTGGCAAGACCTTCGATCCACCGCTCGGTGAGACCGCCTATGCACGCTTGATCGCGCCACACCGCCGTCCCTATGCAACGTCCGATGGGTACCTTTGCGTGTTGATCTACAACGACAAACACTGGGCGACGTTCTTCGACGTCATCGGCCGGCCAGAGTTGAAAGCCGATGCCAAGTACCGTGACCACTCCGCGCGCGCCGCGAACATCGGCGAAGTGTATGCGTTCGTTGCGAAGACCATCGAAGCACAATCAACCGCCTATTGGCGCGAACTGCTCGATAAAGCCGACATCCCGTTCGCCACCATGCACACCATCGACTCGTTGCTGGAAGACGAGCATATGCAGGCAATCGGCTTCTTCCCCGAATTCGACCACCCCACCGAAGGGCGCATCCGTGCCACCGCGCCAGTTGGTGAATGGAGCGCAACGCCGCCGTCGATCCGCTCCCTTCCTGCGCGCTTGGGCGAACATAGCCGCGAAGTGCTCTCAGAAGCTGGCTACTCGTCTGAAGAAATCGAGGAGATGCTGGTGGGGCGGGTGACGATGGAGCCTAAACACAGCTAGTCGCGGTTCCCCACTAGCGCCACACCGCTCCCCGACCAATCAGGCGATGCCGAAAGCCATCATCCAGCCCTCGCGAAGGCTGAGTCAAATTTGAAATCGGGTGGATCAGTGCACGTAGCCCGGAAGGAGCGTAGCGCATTCCGGGTCGGTCATTGCGCAACGAATCCTTGGAATACGCTACGGCGATCAAATTAGGCTCCTGCTCGGCACGTTAAGCGTAGCGGTGCAGGCTTGGAGAGGCTGCTTGTTTCCCAAGAGAAATCGAGACGATGGCCGATCTTCGGTTGACGCTACTGGTATGAGGGTTTGAGGGATGGTATGATGACGTCATCTGTCATCATTCCTGTTTTATGGTAACGAGGAGCATCATGCGCACAATCATCGATCTACCGGAAGACCAACTCGTCGCCTTACGCGCCCTGGAGCAGCAGCGCAACTTGTCGCGCGCGGCGCTGATCCGAGAAGCGGTCGCAGAATATGTGGTGAAGCGGATTGAAACGGTGGACGCGTTTGGCGCATGGAAGTCGGCCAAGGTCAAAGTCGATGCTGTCGCGCATCAACGCAAGCTGCGCGCCGAATGGGACCGTGACGTAACAGCAAGGAACCGCGCCGGAAAAGCAAGCGCGTGAAAGCGCTGTTTGACACGAATATCCTCATCGACTACCTGAACGGTGTGGCGAAGGCAAAGTCTGAGCTTGTTCAATACGAGTCGCGTGCGATTAGCCCCATCACATGGATGGAGGTCATGGCCGGCTGTGAAGCCGCTTACGAGCAGAAAACGCGCGCCTTCCTCGCATCATTTACGTTGGTGCCAATCGATGCCGACGTTGCTGAGCGCACCGTCAAACTGCGGCGGCAAAGCGCGTCCAGCCGAATGAAATTGCCGGACGCCATCATCCTTGCCAGCGCCATTGCGTACGGCGGCGTGTTGGTGACGCGCAACAGTAAAGATTTTGATGCAAAGTTACCAATTGTCCGTATCCCATACGTTTTGAAATGAAAGCGCAATTGTCTATTTGCAGATTGTTGTGTTTGAGTACTTGGTGTGTAGCCTAGAAGGAGCGCAGCGCATTTCGGATCGGACATTTAGCAACGGAATCCCCGGAATACGCTGTGCCTCTTTCAGGCTACGGCGACCGAATTAGGCTCTCGCCTGCGCGGGAGCAGGAACCTATCGGTCTGCCCCGTTAGATTCGGCGAGCAAGTTATACAAAGACCAACCTCCAGCCACCTTCCCCCGCGAAGGCGGGGGCCCAGTTAGCATCCTTGCGAAATTACCCGCTAAGCCTGAGCGATGAATGCCGTAGGTCATGCCAATCGCACAACGCACGCCTTAAACTAGGGAAGCTCTGATTAAGTTCAGTTCTAAGTCAGGCTAGGCGCGAACATGAAAATATTGACGCCGCATATGTTTGATATGCAAGGAGATATTTTTATGTGAGCAACAACGTATGACGACGAAATGGACTTAATCAGAGCTTCCCTAGCCGTGTCATCCATCAGTACCTTCAGGGACAAGAAATATGTTGACCAGATTCCACGCGCTTATCGGTGCGTTGTTCATTGCCGCAAGCCTACCGTGCGCCGCCATCGCGCAGGCAGCGGACGAACCTCCCAAGGAAGCCGCGAAAGAAGCGGCCAAGGACGCGGGCAAGGAACCTGCCAAGAAGAAATGGGACGTCAACAACCCGCCCGGCGAGAAAGTCACCGTCAAACTCGACACCAAGACCGGCACTTGGATGAGCGTGGATGTTTCGCCAGACGGCAAGCAGATCGTGTTCGACCTGCTCGGTGACCTGTACCTGCTGCCGATCACAGGTGGCGACGCCAAACCGCTCACCACCACCATGGCGTGGGAAATGCAGGCGCGGTTTTCGCCCGACGGCAAGCGCATTGCCTATATGTCCGATGCGGCGGGCGGCGACAACGTCTGGGTGATGAATGCCGATGGGTCGAATGCCAAGGAAGTCTCAAAGGAGACGTTCCGGTTGATGAACAATCCCGTGTGGCATCCAAATGGCAAGTACATCGCCGCGCGTAAGCACTACACCGGAACCCGTTCGGCTGGCTCGGGCGAGATCTGGCTGTTCCATGCCAGCAGCGGTGACAAACAGGACGGCGTACAGCTCAACGAAAAGCCCAACTGGCAGAAGGACTTGGGCGAGCCCGCGTTCTCTCCAGATGGGCGTTACCTGTATTACTCGCAAGACACCACGCCCGGCTCGACATTTGAATACAACAAGAATTCAAACGCCGAGATTTATCAGATACAGCGGCGCGATTTGCAAACCGGTAAAACACGTCCGTTCGTGACCGGAGCTGGCGGCGCCGTGCGCCCAACGCCATCCCCAGACGGCAAGCAACTGGCGTTTGTACGACGCGTTCGCGACCAGAGCACCTTGTTTCTGAAGGATCTCAAAACCGGTGCCGAGACACCCGTTTGGGACCAGCTCGAGCGAGATATGCAGGAGGCTTGGGCGATGCACGGCGTTTATCCGGCGTTTGCCTGGATGCCCGACAGCAAAGAAATTGTGGTGTGGGCCAAGGGCAAGATCTGGCGTGTGGACCCGTTTAATTCGGGTGTTGCTAACAAGGCCCGCGAGATTCCGTTTCGTGTCAGCCACACCCGCGAAGTTCGCAATGCGTTGCGCTTTCCAATCGACGTCGCCCCGGACAAATTCAATGTGCAGCAACTACGCTGGGTGAATGTTTCGCCCGCCGGCGATCGTGTCGTGTACTCAGCGCTGGGCCAGCTGTACATGAAGTCCTTGCCATCAGGCGAGGCCAAGCGCATCACCCCGCAGAACGATCACTTCGAGTTCTTTCCGGAGTTTTCGCGGGACGGTCAACGCCTTGTGTACACCACATGGCACGACCAGAAGCTCGGCAGCGTGCGGGTTCTGGACTTGAAAACCAACAAAGAAACGGTGCTCACCCCCGAGCCCGGCCAATACATCGAACCGACGTTCTCGCCGGACGGTAAGAGTGTGGCGTTTGTCAAATCGCGCGGCGGGTTTTTGACCTCACCCCTTTATGGGTTCGAGGCTGGCGTGCACATCACGGCTGCGGACGGCTCGGGTACGTCAACCCTCGTGACCGAAGAAGGCCGCGCCCCACAATATGGTGCCGACAACGATCACATCTATGTCACGCGTTCGGCGGTGACCAATGAAGTCGATCTGGTGACCAACCTGGTACGGGTCAAACGCGACAAATCTGAGGAGCAGATTGTCGCCAAGAGTGAATTCGCCAACGAGTTTTCTTTGTCGCCCAATGGTCAATGGCTGGCTTATCGCGAGCGTTTTCAGACCTACGTCACGCCAATGCCGCTTGCAGGCCGCCCGATCACGGTAGGCAAGAAAGCGACACCGCTGCCGACTAAACAATTGTCGATCAACGCGGGGGACTACCTGCACTGGTCCGGCGACAGCAAGACGGTTTACTTTTCCTTGGGCGATGAATTGTTCACTCGCCCGCTGACGGAAGCTTTTGCGTTCATGGATGGCGGGTTGACGTCAACTGCAACACCTCTTCCGGCGATGGGCGAGAACGGCATGAAGATTGGCTTTACTGTTGCCGCCGACAAACCAACGACCACCACCGTCATTAACGGCGCACGCATCATCACGATGAAGGGCGATGAAGTCATCAACGACGGCCGCATCGTGGTCAAAGGTAACCGCATCATCGCCATCGGCAAGGCGTCGGATATTGCCATTCCCGCCGGCGCCACGCAGATTGACGCGAAGGGCAAGAGCATCATGCCGGGCATGGTCGATGCTCACTGGCACGGCGGCATGGGTGCGCAAGGCATCGTGCCGCAGCAGAGCTGGATAAACTACGCCTCGCTCGCCTTTGGTGTCACCACGCTGCACGATCCATCCAACGACACCGCCACCATCTTCACCGTGGCCGAAATGCAAAAGTCCGGCAAGCTGGTTGGTCCGCGCATCTTTTCAACCGGAACCATTCTTTATGGTGCGAAGGCCAACATCACGGCGGAAGTGAATGGGCTCGACGATGCCTTTACCCACTTGAAGCGCATGAAAGCCGCAGGTGCGTACACCGTGAAGAGCTACAACCAGCCGCGGCGCGACCAGCGCCAGCAAGTGATCGAGGCCGCCCGCCAGACCGGCATGATGGTGGTGCCGGAAGGCGGCTCGCTGTTCCAGCACAACATGAACATGATCATCGACGGCCACACCGGTATCGAGCACGCCATCCCGGTTGCCAACGCCTACGACGACGTCAAGCAACTTTGGTCGCAAACAAAAGTGGGCTACACGCCGACCTTCAACGTCGGTTACGGCGGCCTCGACGGCGAACACTACTGGTACGCCAAGAGTGACGTGTGGCTGCATCCACTGCTGACCAAGTACGTGCCGCGCGCCCTGTTGCAATCTCGCGCCGTGCGGCGCACAACCGCACCGGAGGAAGACTTCAATATCCTCAAGATCGCCAAGACCGCGACAGAGCTGCAGCGTGCCGGTGTGAACGTCAATATCGGTGCCCACGGCCAGCGTGAAGGGCTCGGGTCGCATTGGGAGATGTGGATGGCCGCGAAGGGCGGCATGACGTCTCTCGAAGCTATCCGCGTCGCCACCCTCAATGGCGCGAAGTACCTCGGCATGGACAAAGACGTCGGCTCACTCGAAGTCGGCAAGCTCGCTGACCTCATCATCATCGACGCCGACATCTTGGCCGACATTTACAAGTCAGACCGCGTCACCCATGTGATGCAAAACGGCCGTGTGTTTGACGTGGCGACGATGAATGAAACTGGTGCCACACCGAAGACACGCAAGGCGTTTTTCTTTGAGTCCGCGCCGGGAGTGTCATCCGGGTTCGGCGCGATTACTTCGATGGGGGATTTGTACGGGCATGACGATGGGGTTTGCAATCATATGCATTGAGTCCTACGCCGACACTGTTTAGTACGCCAAGTGGTCAGAGTCACATTTTTTTCGTGATGACCGAGGTGCGACCGAAACGCAAATTGAATCTGATCGCCGGTTTTCTGAATCTGGCCACTCTCGCGCTTGTGCGGTAGGATTGCCGTATAAAAAAGCTGCCATCCGGCCAACGCGTGCGACATGACTTTCCGCGTTTTGGCCTCTCGCCTTTCGCAGAGCGCTTGCCTAGTGTGCTCGATTCGCGTGCAATCGAAATTGGCGGCGATGCCCTGTCGCTCGATATGACCAGTGCACCCATTCGACTTGATCCGTTTGCAGATGTCGCGCCGAGATCCTTAACAAGTGATGCGGTTCGTGCTCGAAACACGTCTGTCGACTTGAGCCCTAGACCTCTCAAAACCGATCTACCGCGAACGCGCCAAGCGCCATCTTCGGAGGTCGGCCACCCATCAGCTCCGCCACCAACCGCGCCGTGACCCCGGCCAGCGTCAGTCCTAGGTGCTGGTGTCCAAACGCAAAGTAGAGCTCCCGCCCATCTGGCGCGCGGCCGATGACGGGTAGATGATCGGGTAGCGATGGCCGAAAGCCCATCCACGTAGTTGCGTTGCCGACGGCTACGTTTGGCAGTAGCGCTTGCATATGGCGGGTAAGAATGTCAAAGCGCCTGGCATCAGATGGTAGATCGAGGCCACCGAACTCGACCGTGCCGGTCATCCGCAGGCCGCAAGACATCGGCGTCATGATGACTTTGCGTTCAAACGACGCGATGGGAATTTGAAAGCGCGGCGTGGTGCCGGGCACGGTGATGTGATAACCACGCTCGGTATCTAGAGGAACGTCGTAGCCCATTTGTTTGGCGAGGGGAGCTGACCATGCGCCCGCAGCAAGTAGTACGCGTTTGGCGGCAAAGCGTCGTCCGTCGTCGGTACTCGCCACAAATCCTGCGCTGTTGTGTTCAATCTGTTGTATCCCGCCGCGCGCCGCGCTGCCCCCGGCACGGATAACTGCCGCAAACAGCGCGCTGCACACGGCGAATGGATCGTCAACGTGGCCAGTGCCGCGATAGTGGTACGCGCCTTGAATCGGCGCGGCGATATCCGGGGCGATTGACAAAACCTGTTGCGGCGTCAGCCAGTTGGCTGATACGTCGTGTTGGGTATGGCCCTCGATCTCCGCACGCGCTATCGCCAATGATTCGGCGCGCTCGATCAACACCAGGTGGCCGCTCATGTGCAGCAAGTGGGAAGCGCCTGCATCGTTGAGCAAGCTGGCAAGTTCGGTCGCGGCACTGGATTGCAGTGCAGATAACGCCGCGACACCGCGTGCAAATGCTGATGGGCGCGCGGCCCACACAAAGCGCGCGAGCCACGGCAGGATTGCCAACAGATAGCTTGGCTGGATCTTCAGTGCGCCGTCTTTTTCTCGCAACAGCCGTAGTGCGTTTCGCACCGTTTGCGGCGACGCGAGAGGATAAATCTGCTCGGTCGCAATGTGGCCGGCGTTACCGAAAGACGCGCCCATTCCAGGCTGATCGCGGTCGATGAGTTGTACCGCGTAGCCCTCTTGGGCGAGACGAAAGGCGCACGCCAGCCCGATCACACCGGCACCGATGACAAGTACATCTGCGGGCTGGTCAGCCACAGCGCATCACCAATCTTTAGGCGGGAAAGACGGGCTTGGTAACGATCGCATGGCGGATGATGCGTTCAGCCTCCGCCAGCTCTTCACCGACCAGCTCAAGCCTAGGTTCGCGCACCGCAGCGCTGCCCATGCCAACGTGTTGCTGTACAAGTTTGATGAGCTGCACAAACTTAGGAACCGTATCGAGTTTCAATAGCGGCAGGAACCAATGGTAGAGGGGTTCAAGCTCTTTGGTTTTTCCGGCGCGCGCCATCTCAAACAACACCACTGACTCGCGCGGATAGGCGCTGACCAGCCCGGCGATCCAGCCGGTGGCACCGGCCGCAACACCTTCGACGATGATGTCGTCGACACCGACCAAGATGTGTAAGCGCGTGCCGATCAATGATTTGATGGCGGCGATGCGGCGGATATCGGCACTCGACTCCTTCACTGCCACAAGATTGGCGTGTTCGCTGGCAAGTTCAGCGATGTGTGGAGGCAGGAAATCCGTCTTGTAGGCGATCGGGTTGTTGTACAGCATGCAGGGCAGGTTGGTTGCGGCAATGACCGCTGAGACATGGTGCCTCATCTCGCGCCAGTCGCTGGTGTAAACATAGGGCGGCAATACCATCAAGCCATGGCAGCCGACTGCTTCGGCCATCTTGGCGAACGCGACCGCATCAGCCGTTGACAGCGCCGCCACGCCGGGCACCACGCCGCCACGGCTGCCCACGGCTTTCACGACTGTTTGTAATATGGCTTTTTTCTCATCGAACGTGAGCGTGGCGGTTTCTCCGAGTGAGCCCAGCGGCACGATGCCGGTACAGCCCGCGTCCATCATCATGCCGACGTGCTTGGCGAGAAATGCGTGATCGACGCTGCCATCGACATTGAATGGGGTAGTAATGGCGGGAAGGACGCCGTTCCAGAATGTGCTCATGTGTTGGTCTCGGTTTGAAGAATGGAAGCGATTGGCGGACGAAGGCGACAAACGACTAGCAGCTTTATGAAATTCGCGGTGTTCGTCTGGTAGGTGATTTCGGTGCTTCACTTCCCCCTTTGGAAAAGGGGGACTGAGGGGGATTTGCGGTCGTCGCCGACGTGCAAACACTAAAAATCCCCCTCGATCCCCCTTTACAAAGGGGGAAGTAGTACGCAACGCGTCCGCTCGGATTGGCCATTGCGAAATCTAGGGAACCTCTGATTAAGTCCATTTCGTCG
>JAYVUH010000098.1:0-2702 GCA_043788115.1 Burkholderiales bacterium | reverse complement strand
ACCACGATCGCTTTGCCGATCGGCAGCGTCGCCCACGGCCATGGTGTCCGGTTGCCGACACGGTATTCAGGCGCATCCACTATTTCGTATTCACTGTTCATCGCATTTTCTCCTCTTGTTTAATTGCCACGTCACTATATGCGCATGACGCCACTGCGCATACCGCTACGCCGGCATAACAGAGTGCGTGCTTATTCAAACATCGAATAGCGAAACACAGAATAGATAGTTGACGCGACTTGACAGTGACAGCCACAGGTATAGATTAGACACATGCCCGGCGCATACCGCGCGGGGCGAAAAGAAGGGAACGACAATGGACCGTGAACAGATGACAGCCACTTACGACGTTGAGCGGTTCGATGCGCTCGACGCAATCGTTGGTCGGAAAGACACCGGGGGCAGGCTCTCCGCAGTTGCCTTCATCGGCAAGCAATCCAAGCCCGCATGGTGGTACGCATTCAAAACCGCAGAACAACGCGAGCAGCACATTGCGAAGTTCATCGAATCCCGCAAAGCGATCCTGCAGTACAAGGCAGAGCGCAAGGCAGAGCAATGTGCAGCACCGCGAGCGTTCGCGTTGGGCGATATCGCCAAAACCTCGTGGGGATACGATCAAACCAACGTGGACTTTTTTGAAGTCGTCGCGCTTGTCGGCGCAAAGTCGGTAGCGATCCGCAAGATTGCTCAAAAGCGCACGGAAAACAGTTTCATGGCCGGCACGTGCATACCGGTTCCCGGTGCATACCTGAGTGCGCCAGTGACCAAGCTCACGCGCGGCGACACGATCATTAGCGCGGACGAGTACCGCAACAACGCCTACAAGTACGAAGGGCGCCCGGTCTACTGGAGCGCATACGCCTGACCTGATTCGATACGATCCGTCGCATTCGCGGCGGACAAATGGGAGAAAGGGAAAATGATGACGTCATACAAAGCAAATGAAGACATGTTCGGCGAAGTGGTCACCGACCACGGCGTGCTGGCAATCGCGCAGCTGCCGTACATCCACGGCCAGCACTACCAAGCGCTGGCGATGGATTGCGACCGCAACGTGTACCTCGTCGCGTGGGCGCTGCTCTGCCCGGTTGATGACCTGCCGGAGGATGAGTCCGAAGCGTGCGACTGGTCCACGGCATCGTTCGCGGAGCCTGTCGGCAGCGTGGAGGACTACGCGTGATTACCTACAACGCACACCTGACAAGTCTGGATGACATCGTCCGCAGCGCGCGATTCCAGGCGCCTATCGGCGCTAGCGATGCAGTGCTAGCCGAATACGCCTCGGTTGCTCTGGGAGCGCGGTACGCAGGGCACCGATGCCTGCGGTACTCCGAAGACATGCTCGACGTGCCGGTCTACGCGGACGGCGTTGACGGCGCGGTTATCTACGTGATGCGCGTCATGGAGGCAGAGGCATGACAAACGAACAACGAAAGCTGCGCGCGCACGCGCGGCGCCTGATCGCGTTGCGGGATCGATGCCGGAGTACGGGCGCGGCGTTGCTGGCCAATTGCGACATTGCAAACGCCAAGGCCTTCGCCAAAGCGTTTCACGCGATGAACGCGGCGTTGGCAGCGGCAGAGGCTGAACTGGGACTGGCCGACTAAGGTTTAGTGGCCGGCTGCATACCGCAGTAGGCGAAACAGGGGAACAACAATGCGAACGACTGAAGCACAAAAAATCCTCGCCTCGGACGAGATGACGGCGCGGGGGCTGGCACGATGGCCTTCCACGCGATTCACGGCTGCCGAAGTAGCAGCAGAACCAAGACTTTTGGTGGCAGAAATCATGGCGCAAACCGTGCGCGATATCACGACACGCGACATGGAAACGGAACGGCCCCAAGTCGTGACGGTTTACGCCCGCACCATTCACCACCAAGAATTGATCGTACGAACGGCCGCGTCCAAATTAAACCCGTGACGGAATGTCACGGCATGAAACGGCCCTCAGGGGCCGTTTTGCTGTCTAGGGCTGGCGGTGCGTGCTCGTAACAGGTGACCACGTAGCCCGCGTTATGCGCATCGGCGCGCTCGATGGGATAGCCTCTCGTGCTTGGTTTCGTGCACCCGATCCATTGGCAACCGGACACAATCTGCTCGACTGCCTTGCAGTCTGGGCAGCCGCTAATGTCGTCGAGGGTGTCAAACGGATTAGGCGCCACCAGATATTCGATCCCGCGCCATCCGCATCCAAGCGCTTGGCACTGATAGACGCGATTGCCATAGTAGTGGCCGGTCACGGCTGCTGCCTCGCCCGCATCCGCTCGAACGCCAGCCCGACGGCAATAGCTGACCACACATCGCCCGCCACACCGTACAGCGGCCCAGGCGCTTTCTTGTTGCCCTTCGCCGCCTTCTCGCCGCCGTACAGATCGCAGATCGCAATGCGAATTGCAGCATCGTTCGCGCCGGCAGTGCGCCCGCATAGCTGCAGTTTGACGTCGGCGCGGTAAATCCAGTTCCATTGCTCCCCGACGCGGTCGATGTAAGCCTGCTGCAGCCGCCCGCAGAACTCAGCCGTTTCGAATACCTCCCTGCCTACGCGCATCCCGTAGCTGGCGATCCGCTCGCAGACAACGATATGGGAGTCGGATGCGGCGAGCTTGACGTGGTGCAGCACCTCGGCGTTTACGACTTTGCCGAACGTCCCGTAGCCAACGGGGTGACCGCCCTCGAACAACGCAAACCCGCTGTGCGTAG
>JAYVUH010000097.1:0-6147 GCA_043788115.1 Burkholderiales bacterium | reverse complement strand
AACTCACGATGCGGCGTTTTCGCTCTCGGAAGTCAAACTCGGCCTGATTCCGGCCGTTATTTCGCCGTACGTGATCGCCGCGATTGGCGAGCGTGCTGCACACCGTTACTTCCTCACCGCAGAGCGCTTCGACGCGGGTGAGGCCTACCGTCTCGGTCTGCTGAGTGAACTCGTCAGCGATGAAGACCAAATGGATGAGCGTATTGAAAAACTGATCGCTGACATTCTCGCGGCGGGGCCTGCAGCATTACGTGAGGCAAAGCTTTTAATCGATGCGGTCGCCGGTCAACCGCTATCTAACGCCTTGATTGCCGATACGGCGGCGCGCATCGCGCGTGTGCGTGTCAGCCCCGAAGGTCAAGAGGGGTTACGCGCATTTCTGGAAAAACGAAAGCCCGCGTGGGCTCCCAACGCTGAAACTGGAGAAGAGTAAATGGACGCCAAACTCATTTTGTGGCCTTTGTTCGCGATGTTTGTAATCGTCTGTATGGTTGCAGGCACCATGTTTCGCCGCCGCGTCGCGTTCTACAAAGCGAATCGCGTACACCCACAAAAGACAGCGACGTCTTCCCAAATGGCGGCAACAATGCCCGATTCGCGTGCACCTGACAATTTCCGGAACCTGTTTGAAACACCCGTGCTGTTTTACGTTGCGGTGCTGCTGGTATTCACCGCGGGGTTCTTCTGCACCGCGCATCTCGTTTTGGCATGGATATTTGTCGTCGCACGCGCGGCGCATAGCTATATTCAATGTACGAGCAATGTGGTAATGCTCCGCTTCTACGCATTTCTGACGGCGTGTACGACGCTCTCAATCATGTGGCTGATGATTGCCTACCAACTCGCCACCAGCTAACGGTTCTCAAGGACGCTGCATTGTTCTCAAAAATTCTTATCGCCAATCGCGGCGAAATCGCCTGTCGCGTGATTCGCACCTGCAAGCGCTTGGGCATCGCGACGGTGGCGGTGTATTCAGACGCCGACGCTAACGCCCAGCATGTAATGCTCGCCGACGAGGCGTTTCACATTGGCGGCTCCAGACCGGTCGATTCCTACCTGAAGGCGGACACCATCCTTGCCGTTGCCAAGGCATGCGGCGCGCAAGCGATACATCCCGGTTATGGCTTCTTGTCTGAGAACGAAGGCTTCGCAGACGCGTGCGAGTCGGCGGGTGTGGTATTCATCGGCCCTACCGCTGATTCGATTCGTAAGATGGGCTCCAAAAGTGCGGCCAAGGCATTGATGGAAGCGGCCGGAGTGCCGGTCGTACCGGGATATCACGGCGACAATCAAGACCCTGCATTTCTGGCCGAACAGTCGAAGCAGATTGGCTATCCGCAATTGATCAAAGCGGTGGCCGGCGGTGGCGGCAAAGGCATGCGGCTCGTGGAAAACGCCGCGGAATTCAATGCCCAACTCGATGCCGCCCGACGCGAAGCCAAGAATGCGTTTGGTAATGACGACGTGTTGATCGAGCGCTACATTAAGGGCCCGCATCACATCGAGTTTCAGGTGTTCGGTGATACGCACGGCAACGTTGTGCATTTGTTTGAGCGCGAGTGCTCGATCCAGCGACGGCACCAGAAAATTCTCGAAGAAACGCCCTCGCCGTTTCTCGATCAGGCCGATGACGATATGCGTGACACCATGGGTGCCGCCGCAGTGGCAGCGGCGCAGGCGATCAACTATCGCGGCGCCGGTACCATCGAATTCATCGCCGGAGAAGACCGCGAGTTCTTCTTCATGGAAATGAATACGCGTTTACAGGTCGAACACCCGATCACCGAAATGATCACGGGCGAGGATTTGGTTGAGTGGCAGTTGTTGGTCGCGGCGGGAGAGGAGTTGCCGTTGGAGCAAGCCGAAATCATCACCGGCGGGCACGCCATTGAAGTCCGCATCTGCGCTGAGAATCCGCACAACGATTTCCTGCCGGAGATCGGCACCATGGCGGTGTTCGCCACACCCGCATCTGCCAACAACGTTGCCGACGGCGACGGACAAGACGTCAGGGTGGATACCGGTGTGGTGAGCGGAGATGAGATCAGCGTCTTTTACGACCCGATGATCGCCAAATTGATTACGTGGGGCGGCGATCGTGCCGAGGCAATCCGACGAATGCAGGGCGCATTGGCGCAAACCGAGGTGATTGGCGTGAAAACCAATCTCAGCTTCCTGCAAACGTTGGTGCAACATACTGCGTTTCAAGCTGGCGAGACCGATACGGCGTTCATCCCGAAGCACAAGGCGGCCCTGCTCGCGGTGGCGCCGATTGACGACTTTGTCCTCGCCGCGGTTTGTGCCCAGTTGCTGCAGGATGAAGCCGACGCGGCCGAATTCGGCAGTACAGATGCATGGGAAGACCGCTCGGGTTGGCGCCTCAACACCACGCCGTCGCGCTTGATCGAGTTCAAGCCGGCCGGTAGCGAAGTAGAAATTGCTTGCCACATCCGCACCACCACGCACGGTTTCCAGTTTGTGTATGACGGACGGGTATCAGACTTTGCGTGGACGTCGCGCGACGACGGCTCGCTGCACGTGCGCCTCAACGGCATCGGCAAGACCGCCCGCGTCATTCAGGCTGGTGATGATATTTCGGTGCTGACCGACACCAGCCGCGCGTACTTGACCGAGTTCGATCCATACCACTTTGCGGCCGATGACGCTGGCAACGAAGGACGCCTGACCGCGATGATGCCCGGACGCGTGGTAAAGGTAATAGCCTCTGCGGGGGACAAAGTTGCCAAAGGACAGCCGCTCATCATCATGGAAGCAATGAAGATGGAACACACGATTGTGAGTCCGCGCGATGGCGTGGTGGAGCGCGTGGCGTTTGCAGTAGGTGAGATGGTGCCAGCGGATGCAGTTCTTTTCGCTTTCACGGAATGACCAGAGGGATTCTGCCAAGCGGCACCTTACCGGCACAACGGTCTTGCTTCGGGTCGCATCCCCGCTCACGGGACCCCTGCTCTTCCCGTCCGCAAGCCCCGGCGGATGCGATTCTTTTTTCATTCGTGGACTGACGCTTCGTTCAAGAGGGAATTTCTAAATATCCCTGTCATACCGGCGAAGGCCGGTATCCAAGTTTCGCACTCCGTTTATGTATCGACGAGATTGGCCCCGGCCGGAGCCTGCCCTTGAATGATTGAATCGGGGGCCGGGAGATAGAATTTTGAGAACAGTGGAAGTTCCCAAAACCGGAAAACGCCATTCGGCGGGCCATTCCAACGCTTTCTGCTCCGAAATGCCCGCCAATAGGACACTTTGGTGATCCACGCCGTGGTCAATAGACACAAGTCAGGGGCAGCGAATTCGTCTCGCGCGTATAATTTTTTAAATATGTCGAGGAGATTTTCATGGCTGCTGTCCTTCAACCTGCCGCAGTTCCCACCGTCAAACTGCTGATCAACGGTCAGTGGGTTGAATCGCGCTCGAACACGTGGCGCGACATCGTCAATCCGGCCACACAAGAGGTGCTGGCCCGTGTGCCGATGTGCGGCGCGGACGAGGTTGACGAAGCCGTCGAATCAGCGGCTGAAGCATTCAAGACGTGGAAGAACGCCCCCATCGGTCAGCGCGCCCGCATCATGCTGAAGCTACAAGAGCTGATCCGCCGCGACACGAAGAAGTTGGCGGCGTGTCTCACTGCCGAACAAGGCAAAACCCTGCCGGACGCTGAAGGCGACATCTTTCGCGGGTTGGAAGTGGTCGAGCATGCGTGCGCCATCGGCTCGCTGTCGATGGGTGAAATGGCCGAAAACGTCGCCAACGGCGTCGATACCTATGCGATTCGCCAACCCATTGGCGTTTGTGCGGGCATCACCCCGTTTAACTTCCCGGCGATGATTCCTTTGTGGATGTTCCCGATGGCGATTGTTACGGGCAACACGTTTGTGCTGAAGCCATCTGAACAAGACCCGATGACAACTAACATGCTCGTCGAGCTAGCCATTGAGGCAGGCGTACCCCCAGGCGTGCTCAACGTCGTTCACGGCGGTAAGGAAGCAGTTGACGCGATCTGCACCCATCCAACGGTTAGAGCTGTTTCTTTCGTTGGCTCGTGCCATGTTGGTGAACACGTTTACAAGCTCTCATCCACCCACGGCAAACGCGCACAGTGCATGATGGGCGCAAAGAACCATGCGATTGTGATGCCCGACGCGAACAAAGACCAATCGCTCAACGCGCTGGTCGGTGCCGGCTTTGGTGCGGCTGGACAACGTTGCATGGCAACCTCGGTCGCGGTGCTGGTAGGTGAAGCCAACAGCTGGATCCCCGACATTGTCGAAAAGGCCAAGTCACTCAAGGTCAATGCCGGCGTCGTTGCAGGCACCGATGTCGGCCCGGTGATTTCCAAACAAGCCAAAGCGCGTATCGAAGGCTTGATCGCCAAGGGCGCTGCGGAAGGCTGCAAGATTGATCTAGATGGTCGCAACGTCAAGGTCGATGGTTACCCCAACGGCAACTTCATCGCACCGACCGTCATTTCCGGCGTGAAGCCGCATCACACCGTCTACAAGGAAGAAATCTTCGGTCCGGTGCTGGTGATCGTGTCGGTCGATACGCTCGATGAAGCGATCGCGCTGACCAACGCCAATCCCTATGGCAACGGCACCGGCATTTTCACGCAGTCAGGTGCGGTGGCGCGCAAGTTTCAGAACGAGATCGACGTCGGTCAGGTCGGCATCAACGTGCCGATTCCGGTGCCAGTGCCGCACTTTAGCTTCACCGGTTCGCGCGGATCAAAGCTTGGCGACCTCGGCCCTTACGGCAAGCAGGCGGTGCATTTTTATACACAGGTAAAGACGATTACGACGCGGTGGTTCGATGACGCGGCGGTGAGTACGGGTGTGAATACGACGATCTCGTTGAAATAGCATAAGTGTTAGAAGACCTATCGGCAGTAGGCAACCTTATCTGGGTTCTGTGCGCGGCCTGTCTTGGTGTGGTTTATTTTTTCTCACGGGTTTATCGAGCAAAGAAGAAACTCGAGTGGAGAAACAAGTCTCGATTAGTTGCAGCCTCTGAGTGGGGGGAGCTTCTTTTTTGGATTTGTCGTCGTTCTCCTAGTTGGTTGTGCGGTTGCAGTAGCGTACTTCAACAACTCCTGACTGAATCAAAGCGAGGAGCGCCTAAGTAACGTAGCCCGCAAGAAGCGAAGCGTATTGCGGGAGCGGTTGTCATACGATCACCGACCCGTATTGCGCTTCGCTCCATGCGGGCTACGTATGCGGTGTCAATAGCAATTTGGAGTTGATATGAAAATTGGTTTCATCGGCTTGGGCAACATGGGGAACCCCATGGTTCGCAATTTGCTGACGAACGGCCACAGCGTTCGTGTATTCGACGTTGTTCCGGAACTGGTCAACAAACTCACTGACCTCGGATGCGAAGCCGCAACCTCGGCCGGCAAGTGCGCGCACGGCGTTGATGTTGTCATCACCATGCTGCCTTCGTCTCCCCACGTGCGACGCGTTTACCAAGATGCCCACGGGGTGCTGGCATCTGTCTCGCCGGGCACGTTGCTAATAGACTCTTCCACCATCGATCCACACACCGCACGTGACGTCGCCATGGACGCGTTGGGCAAGGGATTGGCGATGGTAGACGCGCCGGTGTCGGGCGGCACAGGTGGTGCCGAGGCTGGCACCCTCACCTTCATGGTCGGTGGCAGCATAGATAACTTCACGCGCACCAAACCGATCCTGGAAGCGATGGGCAAGAACATCGTGCACTGCGGTGACGCGGGTAATGGCCAGGTGGCGAAGATTTGCAACAACATGATGCTGGCTATCGAGATGATCGCCACGGCTGAAGGCATGGCACTCGCCACCAAGCTGGGCATGGATCCGAAGGTATTCGCGGGAATCGCTAATACGTCCAGCGGGCGCTGCTGGTCATCGGACACCTACAACCCGTATCCGGGGGTGATTCCAACGGCGCCCGCCAGCCGCGGCTACAGCGGTGGCTTTGGCACCGACCTGATGCTCAAAGATTTGACGTTGGTGACGGAAGCCGCGAAGGCGGCCAAACTGCCGGTGGTGATGGGTGCCGCAGCCCAACAGCTATACCAGATGCATTCGTCGATGGGCAACGGCGCACTGGATTTTTCGAGCATTATTAAGTTGTACCAACCCAAGTAAGCCC
>JAYVUH010000096.1:0-3987 GCA_043788115.1 Burkholderiales bacterium | reverse complement strand
CGGCGCTCCTCCAAAGGGAGAATGCCGGCAAGGTGTTCATGGGCGAGCACGAACTCGCGCTGGGCATGACGCGCCATGTGCTAGATCGGGTCGCAGGGGGAACCGAGAGAAATGCAAGTCATTGAGCAGGCTATCTGCTCGTTTCTTGCGCGTTTGGCAGAATCAAAGGGGTCGAGAATCAAAGGGGTCAGAGAATCAAAGGGGTCAGGGTTATTTGTTTTGACAGACTTCCTGAAAAGTGCCGTGGATAAACGAGTTTCAGCAATATTGTTAAATGTCCTTATTTCGGGTGCATTCGCTGAACAAATAACCCTGACCCCTTTGATTGGATTTACCCTTCCAGCAGCCTCTTCAAGCAACCCTGTTCACAACGTTGGGACACTAGTGATTTTGATTATAAGCGCATAATAAAGTTGTCCGGACATATTCGGTCTTCACATAGCTGAATGTGCTGGTACGCTATCTGATCGTGACATCAGTAGAAGTGAACACCAATCTGACCGACTCTTTTGTACAAACTTCCGAGCAGACTACCGCCAATGGCCAAACCGCGTTACCAAATTGTTGCCGACCAGCTCCGCCGTGACATCGAAAAAGGCCGCTATCGTGTCGGCACGCTGTTGCCGACCGAACTGGCGCTATGCGAATCCTACGAGATCTCGCGACATACCGCCAGAGAAGCCTTGCGCGTGCTCATGCACGACCGTATGATCGACCGCAAGCAGGGCTCAGGTACGATGGTGATCGCCGAGACGCGACAGCGTTTCAATCACAGCATCAGCTCGGTGCAGGATCTTCTTCAATATGGTGCCAACACCAGACTCACCATCAAGGACACGGAGAAAGTTGTGGCCGACGATGAGCTCGCGGAACTGCTCGGCTGCGCCGTTGGCGCGGCTTGCATTCATTTACATGGCCTGAGAAGTGCGCAAAAAGGCGCGCAACCATTTTGCGTTTCTGACATCTACCGTATTGACGACAACGACCCGTTAACCAAGCGCCTGATGGAGGTCAGTGGTGCGGTTTATGCGCTGATTGATGAACTTGAAATCGGTCACATTGGGTTGGTTGAGCAGAACATCAACGCCGCGCCCCTACCGGCGGCAAACGCTGTCGAACTTGGCGTGCCGAAATCGTCCGTCTGCCTACGAATCGCACGCCGCTATTTTGATACCTCGGGCAAGTTGATCGTGGCCGCCGTCAATTTGCACCCGGGCTCGGATTTCGTGTATTCAATGTCGCTCAAGCAGTCGCGCAGTTGATTCCATTTCCAAACCATTAATCATTTATTAACGGAGTAGCCCGTCATGGAGCGGCCTTTAGCCCCGGTATGCTTAAAGCCGGGGGCAATGCGGGACGGCGCTTGTGTGGTGACCGCCCTGCAATACGCTGCGCTTCTTGCAGGCTACTGGTGTTGAATTTGAATCATTAATGCACCAATGAATTAGAAATCGAATTACGGGTGCGACATTCGCAGGGGATGCGCTGCCAAGCTAGTTCTGGTGGCAGTGAAGTACGCCGATTAGTTCGGCCCGCCGTGATGTACGCCGATTAGTTCGGCGTACGTGCGACATTCATGACCATCGCCAGCATCGAGTAATAGCCGCAGAGTGCGGCGAGATCAACCACACCCTGTTCGCCGAACGCAGCGATGGCACGCGCGTAGAGCGCATCGTCAACAGCGTGCTCGCGCAGCAGCGTGTGACAAAAGTCGTAGACTGCCTGCTGTTCAGCGTCGAGCGACGACGGCGCTTGGTCCATCGCAATTGCGGCTGCATCCGCTTCACGTACACCAGAAGCCAATGCGATCGGATGATGAATATTCCACTCGACCGGTTGCCCCCAAAACTGGGCGACGACCAATATCGCGAGTTCGGACAGGCGCTTGTCAAGCGATGTGTTGTAACGAAGGTACTCGCCGGTGCGCTGAACGCGCTGCATCAGTTCCGGGCTGTGCAGCAGCGGTTTGAACGGACCAATGACGCCCCCGCGTGGCCCAGCGCTTAGCTCTTCGGCCGCATTCGCTTGTGCACTCGTCCACGTGTCACGCGCGGGCAACGGCAAGCGTTCCGGCCCGGCGAATGCCGGTTTGATCGTCGTCGTCACTCGCCCGCCTTGATTTTGTTGTCGCGAATCACCTTTGCCCAACGCTCAATTTCCACGTCAACGAACTTGGCGAGCTCGGCCGGTTTGGACGCGACGATTTCCATGCCTTGCAGTGTGAGTTTTTCGCGGACTGCAGGGTCAGCCAACACTTTCGCCAGTGCATCGTTCATCGCGTTGATGATTTCCGGCGACGTTTTAGCCGGCGCGAACACGCCCCACCACGCGACGGATTCATATCCCGGGAAGCCCTGTTCGGCGATGGTCTTCACGTCAGGATACTTCGCGATACGTTTGGCGGATGTCACCGCCAGCGGCATCAAATTCTTTCCGTCCACCTGCGGGCTGATCAAGAACACGGTGCCGGCGATTAACGGCACATGACCGGCAACGGCGTCCTGCAGCGCTGGCCCACCGCCCTTATACGGAACATGGGTCAGTTGAAAGCTGCCCTGATTTTGCAATTGGGTAAGCGCTAAATGCGCGAGGCTGCCTGAGCCGATGCTGGCGAAGCCAAACTTGCCCGGCTCTTTCTTCGCCGCGGCAACGACCTCGGTAAACGACTTGAAGCCACTGGACGGATGCGCCGCGACCATCATCGCCGATCGCGAGATCAGCATCACCGGTAGCAGGTCTTTTTTGGTGTCGTACGAGAGATTCGGAATCAGGCTCGGATTCACGCCGTGCGTATCAAACACGATCGCAAACGTGTACCCGTCAGGATCTGACTTCGCGACGGCCGCAGTACCGATCGAGCCCGACGCACCGCCCTTGTTATCGACGATGACCGGTTGCCCGAGCACTTTTTGCAATGGCGCAGAAAGAATACGAGCGACTTGATCTACCGACCCGCCGGGTGGAAAGACGGCGATCAATTTGACCGGCTTGGTCGGCCAAGTCTGCGCCCAGGCCGGCGGCGCACAGAGTCCGGTTGCCAACATGAGCGCTGATACGATTCTCAACGTATTTTCTGTGGGTAACTTCATAAATCTCCCGTTTAGGAGTTGAGGCGAGTGGGCCGTTGGGTCCGGCGCTTGCTGAGTCAAGCTCAAAGGCCAATTTACGCCTTTGGTTACCAACGCACCATGCCCTAAATCAACCGCACCTGAGTCCAATCGGGCACTTATTCAATTTCCAATTCATTGGTGCATTAATGATTCAAATTCAACACCAGTAGCCTGCAAGAAGCGCAGCGTATTGAAGTGACGCGCAGGTCGGTCACCACACAAGCACCGTCCCGCATTGCGCTACGCTCCATGACGGGCTACTCCGTTAATAAATGATTAATGGTTTGAAAATGGAATAACCACCCACGATGACTGCTAGCGTGCAAACTTAGAACACTAGCACTGGCGGGCTTTTGCAAGCATTTTTGCTCGGAAATACCCGCCAATGTTAGACTTTCAAAAGAAAAAGCCACCTTGCGGTGGCTTTTTGTTGGGCGCCGAAGATCTAGAGCAGGTGCGCCACGCCAGCGCGCTCTTCCTCAAGCTCTTTGAGTGTCGCGTCCATCTTGCTGCGCGAGAATTCGTCGATCGCGAGGCCGGAAATTCGCTGGTATTTGCCGTTTGCGCAGGTTACCGGCACGCCGTACATCACGCCATCTGGGATGCCGTAGCTGCCGTCAGACGGTACGCCCATCGTCACCCACTTGCCATTCGTGCCGAGCACCCAGTCGCGGATGTGGTCGATGGCGGCGTTGGCGGCCGACGCTGCTGACGATAGTCCGCGCGCTTCGATGATGGCCGCACCGCGTTTTCCAACGGTGGGAATGAATGTGGACTTGTACCACTCTTCATCGGCAACAACGGCAGGCGCAGCGGCACCTGCTATGGTGGCGAAGCGGTAGTCTGGGTACATGGTCGGTGAATGGTTGCCCCAGAC
>JAYVUH010000095.1:0-10512 GCA_043788115.1 Burkholderiales bacterium | reverse complement strand
AAAAATCCTTCCGGCAGGGCGACACCGAAGTCACCGTGCTGCGCGGCATCTCGCTCGATATTCAGCAGGGCGAGACGGTGGCGATTGTCGGCGCGTCAGGTTCGGGTAAATCGACGCTACTGCATATTCTGGGTGGGCTCGATGCGCCAAGCAGTGGCGAAGTCTCGTTGCTCGGTCAGCGCATCAATCAACTTTCCGCCGTCGCGCAGGGCGTGCTACGCAACGAAGCGCTCGGGTTTGTCTATCAGTTTCATCATTTGCTGTCGGAATTCACCGCGCTCGAAAACGTCGCGATGCCGCTTTGGATAGGCGCGCAGTTGGCGGAGTCTGGTAAGCGAAAACTGACCGACGCCGAGATTCGCCAGCAGGCAAGCGAAATGTTGCATGAAGTCGGGCTGTCGCATCGGCTGACCCATAAGCCGGGTGAGCTATCCGGTGGTGAACGTCAGCGAGTGGCGGTCGCGCGTGCCTTGGTCACGCGCCCGGCGTGCGTGCTGGCCGATGAACCGACGGGTAACCTTGACCGTGCCACCGCAGATCAAGTGTTTGATCTCATCTTGCAGCTCAACGCCAAGATTGGCACGGCGCTGGTGATGGTCACGCACGACGCGTCGCTCGCGGCGAAGATGCAAAGAAAGCTGACGATCACCGATGGGATGATCACGGCGGCGTAGCGGATAGTGACACGAGTGTCGAGGCCGCGAGGTGCCCGCCCGGCGCAACACTTTTTTTGCTGAGCGTATTAATGGGCAGTTTGAGTACATCGCCATTTGGCGGGCATCTCCAAGCTGTTTTGCTCGAAAACGCCCGCCGATGCTAGGGTTTGGTGTTCGGCGGAATTGAGTAGGTTCCCACCGCGTGCGCAACCACCGCGTCGCTCCCATCCGAATACAAACTCACTTCGCCGATGGCGAGCGTGCGTCCAACCTTGAGTAATTTGCAGACGCCGATGACGTCGCGGTCCGCGGCCGGTTTGCGCATGAAATTGATGTTTAGGCTGGTGGTCACGGCGAGCGGCACCAACCCGATCCGGCTCAATATCGCCACGTAGAGCGCGACGTCGGCGACCTCCATCAGCACCGGGCCCGATACGCTGTTGCCCGGTCGTACATCGTTGGGGCCGACCCGTCGCCTGAGCGTTGCGCCATTGTCATCGACACTCTCAACGATACACGTCGACTGCCCAAATTCGCGCTGCATGAAGTCGATGAGGTCTTGCTTGGTGACGCGTGGTGCACTAGTCATGCGCTGTCTTCTTGATGAGATAAACGGGTTTCCAGCCAAACCGCTTTAGGTCAATCTTGCCTAAGCTGGAAAATTGCACGTCTTCGGCCTCCAGCAGAATGCGTTGCAACTCATCCGATCCGCTGCGCCAGTTGGTCAGCCGCATGCTGATTTGGCCGTCTGCATTGATGACGCGATGCCAAGGCGTGGTGATGCCTTCAGGCAGATTGGCGAGTGCATTGCCGACGTGCCGTGCGTGGCGCGGAAAACCAAGCAGCTGTGCCAATTGGCCGTAGGTGGCGACCCGCCCGCGCGGAATCTTGCGTACTAGCGCATAAACGGAAGCCGGATCGAACGTTGACTTCAACACCAGCTAGTACTCCACAGGAATTGGATCGAGCGAGCGCCACAGATACCAAGTGGCGACGGTATTCCACGGTGCCCAGCGCCCCACGTACGCCGACACTTCGGCTTTGGTCAGGCGATCCCCATCGTGGAAAAACTTCTCGATGGCGCGAATTAAACCGATGTCGTCCACTGGAAACACATTCGGGCGCATCAGATAAAAAATCAAAAACATCTCCGCGCTCCAGCGGCCGATGCCTTTGACTTGCACCAGATCAGCGATGACTTCGTCGTCACTCATGTGTGGCCAGCGACGCGGATTCACCAGCTTGTCGTCGAAGTGCCTGGCGAGATCCTTGATATAGACCACCTTGCTACCGGACAGCCCACAGGCACGCATCTCCTCAACCGACATTGCTAGCATTCGTGGCGGCTTGATCTCACCGGCCGCAATTACGAGCCGGTCCCACACCGCCTGTGCGGCCTTGACTGATATTTGCTGTCCGACGATTGCGCGTGCCAGTGTTGAAAACGCGTTACCGCGTGTTCGGAGCGTGGCCTTTGGATACTCCTTGATGAGACCTCGCATCACGCGACAGCGTTTTGACAGGTGGTTGGTGGCTTGGGCCCAGTAGTCTGGTGTCATGATCTGAGGAGGTTACCAACGTTTGCGGGAGTGACGAGTGCGCCACGCTTTGGTGACGACCCAACGCCACACAATACGGGTGCCGAAATAGCCGACGACAGCGAGTATGACCGCGAGCATCGCCAGACCTGCGACGAGTGATGGGCCGAGTGAGAGAGACCAATTCCACATCGCCGGGATCAGCAACCAGGGCTCGCGCCATGAGAACACCATGTCTGGGAAGGCCAGCGTCGCCATCGGTTCGCCGGTCACAAGTGTGCCCATCGAAAAGGCAAGCATATAAATCGGCACGATTGTGAGCGGATTGGTCAAGAACGTAGCCGCGGCAGCCGCGAGTACATTGGCGCGCACTGGTATAGAAATAATGATCGCGAGTGCGACTTGCACGGGGCCCGGGATCAATCCGGTGACCGCGCCGATCGCCACACCAAGCGAGACGCTACCGCGATGCATATGCCACAAGCGCGGGTGCCCCAGCCAGGGCTTCATCCAAACGAGGTATTTGTTTTCAAGGATGACTTCCGGTTTGGGAAGTCGGTCGCGTAGATAGCGTTTCATGCAGCTTTCAAAAGTTCCCCAGCGGTTCTCCAACGAGTCGTGTTGGCTTGTCGGCGATGCGGTGCTGGTGTGCGTTAGGTGGAAAGCGTACGACCTCCGATGTAGATTGGTGTCAACGTCCCAATAACAACAACCCACATTCTCTCTCTTTTTCGTGCGCTCCTTTGTTCTCGGGCTTGTCCTCGGCAGCCTCTACCTGCAATCGCGCTCCGTACTGCCGTCCGACCCGGCTTGGTGGCAGGTGGCCCTGTCACTGGCGCTCTCAGCAGTGGCGTTACTGCTTATGTTGCGCAAAGGATGGATTGCCGCGGGGCTGACAAGTTCCGCATGGTTGTTGGCCGGGTGGTTGTTGGGCGCTGGCTATGCGCAGCACCGTGCCGAAGTCCGCCTAGCTGAAGAACTATCGCGCCAATGGGAGGGGCGCGACATCGAGCTCATCGGTGCGGTGACGTCGTTACCCACCCTAACCGAGCGCGGCACTCGCTTCCAGTTGGAAGTCGAGAAAATCCTAACGCCGCAAGCGCAGGTACCGAGCAATATCAGCCTGACTTGGTACATCGAGCAGGGGCGCCGCGGAGAAGAGGCCAAGCCACCTCCGGCCATTGCACCGGGGGAGCGATGGCACCTCACCATACGATTGCGGAGGCCGCACGGCAGCGCCAATCCGCATGGATTTGATTTCGAAGCGTGGGCATTGGAGCGCAACATTCGCGCCACCGGCTACATTCGGGTGAAGGGCGTCAACGAAAAACAGACGCTTTCGGCCAGTGGCACGATGATCGCGATCGATCGTATGCGCATGGGTATCCGCGAACGCATGATGACAGCGCTCGGCGATCAACCGTATGCCGGCGTGCTGGTGGCACTGGCCATCGGCGAGCAAAACGCGATTCCAGCGGCGCAATGGAAAACGTTCTGGCGCACCGGCACCGGTCACCTCATGTCCATTTCCGGCCTTCACATCACCATGGTCGCGGCGCTGATGTATTGGTTGGCGTTCCGCGTCTGGGCGAGACTGCCGCAACTTACGGCACGCATGCCCGCGCAACGCATCGCCGCCCTGGTTGGCGCGCTGACCGCGCTGGCGTATTCGCTCATTGCGGGTTTTTCGGTGCCGACGCAGCGCACCTTCTTCATGCTGCTGGTAGTGGCAATTGCGTTGGCGCTGGGGCGAGGACTGTCCGCTTCGCGCATTCTGGCCTTTGCCTTGTTTGCCGTGGTGTTGCTCGATCCGTGGTGCGTGCTGGCACCGGGCTTTTGGCTCTCTTTCGGCGCGGTCGCGATGATTTTCTACGTCACTGCCAATCGCACCGGACAGCTAAGCCTCGTTTCGGCAGCAGTCAAGACGCAAATCGCGGTCACGCTGGGGCTGCTACCGATGACGCTTGCCTTGTTTCAGGAAGTCTCGGTGATCTCGCCCATCGCCAATGCGATTGCCATTCCCATCATCAGTTGGGTCGTTGTGCCGATCACGTTGCTTGGGGCACTTTTACCAACGGGCCTCGCGGATTTACTGTTACACCTCGCGCATTTGGTGATGAGTGTGACCTACGAGTTGCTGCTGTGGCTGGCCGCGCTACCGAATGCAGTGTGGCAATCGCACGCGCCCGCGACGTGGACGGTGGTGATCGCTATGTTGGGCGTAGTCGTCATCATGATGCCGCGCGGTCTGCCGTTGCGTTGGCTCGGTGTGCTGGCCATGTTGCCGATGTTTCTAGTATTGCCGCCAGCACCGAAGCCGGGCGAATTGTGGGTGACGCTGCTCGATGTGGGGCAGGGCTTGGCCACAGTGGTGCGCACCGCCAAGCATACCTTGGTGTATGACACTGGCCCCAAATGGAATCCGGATGCCGACTCTGGTAATCGGATTATCGTGCCGTATCTGCGCGGACAGGGCATCCGCACGCTCGACGCGCTGGTGGTGACACATGACGATGAAGACCACTCTGGCGGGGCACGTTCGGTGATCGACGCGCGCAATCCGAAATGGGTGCTGACCTCGGCACCGCTTGATCGCGACTACCTGACGAATGCAGTGGAGACGATGCGTTGTGAAGTAGGCGATGGATGGCGCTGGGACGGGGTGGAATTTGATGTGTTGCATCCGACCGCCATCGCCTACGACGAAGCACGCAAGACCAACAACCTCGGCTGCGTCATCAAGATCAGCGCAGCGGGCGGCACCGTACTCATGACTGCCGATATTGAAAAGCTTGTAGAAGGCGAATTACTGGCAAGCAGTGCTGCCGAGTTGAAGTCTGATGTGTTGATCGTGCCGCATCACGGCAGCAAGACGTCATCCACTGAAGCCTTCATCGATGCGGTGCAACCAACACTCGCGCTGCTTCCAGTGGGATACCGCAATCGCTTCCGCCACCCGCATCCTGATGTGCAGGCGCGTTACGACGCACGCAACATTCCGATTCGCCGGACGGACTGGGAGGGGGCGATCACGCTGAAATTCGCGCCCGACGCCAACGGCAAACCGACCGTGGAGAGCTACCGCGCGGCGAATCAACGGTATTGGACCGATATGCCTCAGCGTGATGTCGACGTTAATTGACGTTTGTGCGGCTGGCTGCAGCCAGGCTAGTACCAGCTACTGCAATACGTAGGGTTGACCGGTAGCAACGTTTAAGCGAACATTGCAACAACATACCAACAGAAAGACACCTCGATGCAACCGCAAATCTCCGGTCCAACGTTTTGTTCGCGAATTCAATCCAGCGCTCGCAAGCTGATTCCCGCCTGCCTCTTAGTGGGATTGGTCGCCACGGCACATGCTCAGCAGGTTCTCGACAACGTCGATCTTGACGGTCTTGGCAAAAGCGCATTGCTCGTGCGCTCGACAACCACGTCACCTGCGATCAAGGCGGGTAGATACAGTGGCAATAGCTTTGTGTTTACCGACATTGCTGATCCCGGTCTCAACTACCGGCTGCTAGGGGCCACGCGATTGGACGCGGGTTCCAAGAGTGATTTGCTGATTCAGAACATCGCCACCGGCGATTTTGGTGAAGCGCGGACTCTGCTCGACTTTGATGCGAGCAAAGATAGGCTCTTACGAAATGTCAAGCGCGTCTGGGATGTGCAGGCGGTCGGCGACTTAGATGGCGATGGCTTCGGCGACCTAGTATGGCGCTACATGGCTGACGATCCGCGCGATACGGGGGTTTCGTTTATCTGGTTTACCAATGGCGCGGCGAGCACAACCGCGACCGTGGCGAATCCGACCAACGTTGTTCAGGTTCGCAAGCGCGGCGGCGCACCACTCAGTTGGACGCTGTTGGGCGCGCGTGACATCAACGGCGATGGCGCAGCTGACATGGTCTATATCAGCCCCGAGGGCAACATCCGCGTGCTGATGGCGACACTGGCGCGGACGTGTGCAAATCTTTTTGCAGGCACGGTGCCGGTGGGCATGACCGCGTTGAAATTTGGCAACTTTTCCGGCGACGGTCGTGGCGATATTTTGTATCGCAATAGTGTGACGGGTGCCGTGCAACTGGCGAAGCTCAATGCGAGCGGCTTGACGCTGCCACCCTTTACCGGCGCGCCGGACGACCCGATTGCCAGCTGTACGTCGAGCGCCTTGGTAGTCGCCAATACCGTCATCACCAATTTGCCAGCGAGTGACCCGACTTGGAGGCTCTATGGCGTCGGTGACTTTGACGGCAATGGCACTACTGACGTCGTGTGGTTGCGACCGAGTGGTCAACTGACGCTGTGGCTAATGAATGCAAACGGCGCGGCTCCGACTGAAGTCGCCAACGCTGGCACGGCACCGTTTGTCGTGTCAGCAACTTTGAGCGGCGTGTTCACCGACGCGGCGGTAGCAGGCGTGTCTTACACGACAACGTCGGGCGTGACAGGTGTCACCGATGCAGCCGGTGGCTACCGCTACAACGCGGGGGACACCGTTACCTTTATGCTCGGAACGCTGACGCTAGGCTCAGCGCCCGGAAAGGCTGTTGTCTCACCGATCGAGCTCGCTGGCGGCAATGCCAGCAGGTTGACTAATCTGCTTGTCCTGTTGCAGTCTCTCGATTCGGACGGGAACGCAGCCAACGGCATCAATATTACCGCGCCAACGGCGGCAGCGGTGACTGCCGCGATCAACCTAAACAGTGCGCCGACCACATTTGCGTCTGCCGCCAACACCGCACTGCAAGCGGCAATGAACGCCGGGGGGCTTACTGGCAGCATCAAGACCATCGACCAAGCCAACCAGCATTTCAGCTCGCAATTTTTCGCGGCTGTGGCTGGAAGGGTCTATGGTGGCGTCAATGACACGGGAGGCGTGCTCGTGCGTTTTGGCCCGAGCGGCGAATATCTGCATGGACAGGCCGGGCCAGACGTATTTGCGGGAGCGACCAAGATTGAAACGGCCGGGGTCGAGTACGGCTTTGCGACGGTGACGACGTTCGATGTCAATGGGTACCGAATACAGGGTGCGCCATTGTTGGACACAAATTTGCAGGCCGGACTGTCGCATCCGCAGGCGACAGAACGCGTGCTTCCCCAGGGCGACGCCGTTCGGTTTAATGGCGGTGACTCGCTAACTAAGGTGAATGATATCCCCGGCACAATTGTGGGGGCTTGGTCACTGTTCTCCGTCGGTATCAGAACCCAAACAACGATTTTTGGCGCAAACGGAAAATTCATCAACCTTTACCCTTTTGAGGCACGTTCAAGTGGGCTAGAACTACCCGGTGTCGAGTTCGGCTCATACACGTACAATCCCGCGACCAAAATCCTCAAAGTGTCCAATATGCTCTACAACACCATGGGCAACAGCGGTCTGTTCGCGTCTTCTGCCGCCCAGCCTGCCGGGATGGTCGTGACGCTTAATGCCGATGGTATTACGGGTACCGCGATTGATCTCACGTCGACGCAGGGGACAAATTTGCCGATGTTTCGCGTATCGCGTTAGCGCCGTGAGGTGCTGCGCCTCGGCACTTGCCTCTTGACGCTAAAAAACCGGCCAGCGCTTAAGGGGTAGCCAACACCGCTCGCAGGACCGGGTTGTATAGGCGTTCGGCGATCACGCGATATCCCGCATTGGTCGGGTGAATCTCATCCTCCCAGTCACCCGAGCGTCCGGTGTCAGCCGCGCTCGCGGGTTTGAGTAGTCCTTGGCTTAGCAGCACGTGAAAACCCGGAATGTACTTGGACGAATCAGGCAAGGCGAGCCGGGTGAGGCGGTCCAACCAGCGCGTGAGTAACTCGGTAACCAGTCGCAGCTGGGTGGCCTTCTCCGTCACACCAGCGGCCATCAAGCGTGGATACACCCACGGCCCGGCGATATTGTGGCGCACCGGTGCGTTACGCGGCGTCACAAAGTCATAGGCATGAATGAAGATTCGCGTCTTGGCGTTGCGCGTATCGCCGCGAGCGTCGGCAAAGGTACGCAGCAGCGTTTCCACTTTTCCGAAAGCGTCTTCGAGCTTGATGTTGTCGAGCGCCGCGCTGTTGCTACTGCCCTTGAGCAGGTTGCCGATCTGACTAATCAGGTCATTGCCACCCGCACTCAACAGGATGGCCCTATAGGTGAATGCGTCAAGATACTGCGCCACTTCGGATATCCGCGCGGGCCCAAACATGTCATCGGCTTTGTCGCCCGACCATGAGTGGTCGATGATTCGACAGCCCTTAGGCAGGTCGAGTTGATCGAGCAGATTGGCACCCACGGGATAGAACTTATTGAACCAGCTGTCACCCTCAGCCAAAAACATGGGGTCGTCGAACGCGGTAGGGGCAGTCTCGCTGAGCATGGATGCGAAGTCTGCTGCTGAGGTTGCGCTGACGACATGGCGGATCGGCTTAGCCATGTGTCATCGTCCAACTGATGATCAGCCGCGCCGCGGATACATTGGGGTTTCCTTGCACGGTTCGGTTCAAGGTTGGTCTTCCACCGGCACATTGACGCCGCGATTCACTGGTGCTGTCGTGGCAGGGATGGCTGACAGCAAATTGTGCGGGGTAACAATTTGCGCCTAGTGGTGTTTGTTGGGCGTATCTCTTGTTTTGGATGATCGCCATAGCAAGCAAGTAAAAACATTCGTTACTGAGTGCGCGGACAAGGCTGTGTGCTACTGACCACCGTGCAGACGTTTCGGCATCAGTTGCGCACTGTCGAAATCGGGCGCACGACGTAGGTCCAACGTAAACGGAAACGCGGGATTGCGGCCTTCCAATTTGAGTTCCAGCGGCCCAGGCGTATGGCCGATTTTCTGGAAGCGTGCAACTCTGCGTGCTTCGGCTTCGTTGGCATTCACCGGGAAGGTTGAATAGTTACGACCGCCCGGATGGCTGACGTGGTAGGTGCAGCCGCCGACTGAGCGGCCCGACCAGAGATCGACGACGTCAAACACCAGCGGCGCATGCACGCCGATGGTCGGATGCAATGCCGATGAAGGTGCCCAGGCGCGATAGCGAACACCGGCGACAAACTCACCCGGTGTGCCGGTCGGCGTGAGCGGCACCACGCGGCCGTTGCAGGCGACTACGTGGCGTTGCTGAACCATACCAGACACTTTCACCTGCATACGCTCGAGGCTCGAATCGACGTAGCGTGCGGTGCCCGAGCCGGCCATCTCTTCACCGAGCACGTGCCATGGCTCGATCGCCTGACGCAACTCCATTTCGACACCTTGATAGGCAACGGTGCCAAAGCGCGGAAAACGGAATTCGATGAAGGGCGCGAACCACTCCATCTTGAAGGCATAACCAGCCGCGTTCAGATCATCGACCACCGCTTGCATATCCTGCGCCACGAAGTAGGGCAGCATGAACCGGTCATGCAATTCCGTTCCCCAGCGAATTAGTTTGGCCTTGTACGGCGTCTTCCAGAATCTCGAAATGAGCGCCCGCAGCAGCAACGTTTGCGTCAGACTCATCTCGGCGTGCGGTGGCATTTCAAACGCGCGGAACTCGAGCAGGCCCAAGCGTCCGGTCGGACCATCTGGCGAATACAGTTTGTCGATCGAAAATTCGGCGCGATGTGTGTTGCCCGTCAGATCCACTAGGAAATTGCGCAAGATCCGATCAGCCAGCCACGGAAATTCACTCTCCTTGCCGGAAACGAGCTTTTCTTCCATCTGCTCGAACGCAATCTCCAATTCGTAAAGCGTGTCCGAACGCGCTTCGTCCACACGCGGGCTTTGCGAGGTCGGGCCGATGAAGGTACCTGAAAATAGATACGAGAGCGCCGGGTGATTCTGCCAATAGGTAATTAGCGAGCGCAACAAGTCCGGCCTGCGCAGCATCGGCGAGTCTTTCGCCGTCACGCCGCCCACCGTCACGTGGTTGCCACCGCCCGTGCCGGTGTGCTTGCCATCAAGCATGAACTTCTCGGTAGCAAGCCGCGACAGGCGTGCTTCTTCGTACAGTGTTTTGGTGTTGGTAACGAGTTCACGCCAGCTCGATGACGGCTGAATGTTGAATTCGATCACGCCAGGGTCTGGCGTGACAGCAAACTTCTTAATGCGATCGTCTGACGGCGGCGTATAGCCTTCGATGCGGATGGGTGTTGCGGTTTCTTTAGCCGTTTTCTCGACAACGCTGATCAGTGCCAGATAATCCTCGAGTAACTCCAGCGGCGGGAAGAACACATGCAAGATACCGTTTCGAACTTCAACGCAAAGCGCGGTTCGCACCACATCTTTAGCCGATTCGCCCTTCTTGAGTTTTGTCTTTTTCGGTTTCTCAAGATCTTTCGGCGTCGCAACCTTCATCTG
>JAYVUH010000094.1:0-2790 GCA_043788115.1 Burkholderiales bacterium | reverse complement strand
GCGATCTTCTTTGTAGACACCTGCTTTTCGGGAAAGTCAATCGGCATACTAGGCCAATCAGATCTAACCAAACTTGCTAATAAACTGGCCAGCCCCGAGAACGGCGTGATTGTGTTCTCGGCCTCCAATGGGCGACAGGAGTCGCTTGAAAATCCGGCGTGGGGGAACGGCGCATTCACCAAGGCGCTGGTTGCCGGGCTCAACGGCCAGGCAGACTTTCGCGGAGAGGGCCTGGTGACACATCGCGGCCTTGACTACTACGTCGGCTATGAGGTGAAGAAACTTACGGCTAACTATCAACAGCCCGTCACTATGGTACCGATGGGATTGCCAGATTTTGCACTAACCAAGTCGACGCCGGTCGCGCCCAAACGCTGATGGACTCGCCCCAGTCCCGTAGCGCTAGTCGCCTCAGTGGTCCTGACAATTGCGTCAAGTTTCACGTGGGCAATAACTTGGGCATACTAGGTATGCTTAGGACTTCACCGTGCGGTCAGAGCACTTCCACTCCGAGACGACTGATGTCTCGAACTTGAAAGCTTCCTTCAACGGAACCCCATGAAGCCCGACTCACTCGCGCAAAAACTGTTCCGCACCCGAGCCATCGATCGCGATGCGCTCGCCTCACCGGCCATCGTGGATACGAACTCGGCACCCGGCCTGCATCGAACGCTCGGCGTTTTTTCGTTGGCCATGCTGGGCGTCGGCGCGACTGTCGGCACCGGGATTTTCTTTACCCTAGCTGAGGCCGTACCCAAAGCCGGCCCGGCCGTGTTGCTGTCGTTTGTGTTGGCGTCCATTACGGCGGGACTCACCGCACTTTGCTATGCCGAGCTCGCCTCACGCATTCCGGCCAGCGGATCATCCTATTCGTACGTCTACGCCACTGTCGGCGAGTTCGCGGCGTACGTGGTCGCCGCGTGTCTGCTGCTTGAGTACGGTCTTGCCGGCAGCGCGGCCGCCATCGGCTGGTCGGCCTATCTCAACAACTTCCTTGAGAACGCGTTCGGCTGGCATATTCCGATGGCGCTGCGCTCGCCGATGATCGTGCTCGGCGAACGTGGTACCGAGTTCTACTTCGATCGGTTCAATCTGCCGCCGGTGATCCTGATTGCCATGTGCGGCGTGTTGTTGTTGCGCGGCGCCCGTGAATCTATGGCGATCAATACGATCATGGTGGTCATCAAAATCGCCGTCTTGCTGTTTTTTGCCGCCATCGCCCTGCCCGCTTTCAGCGCAGACAACTTCACACCTTTTTTTAACACCGACACCAGCAAAGGCCACGCCGGCATGGCTGGCGTCACGGCGGCGGCGGCAACCGTGTTCTTTTCATTCATCGGCCTCGATACGGTAGCGACCGGTGGGGGCGAGGCAAAGAACGCGCGCCGCGACATCCCGCGCGCCATCATCATCGCGCTGCTGGTGGTCACGGCGTGCTACATGCTGGTGGCCGTCACCGCACTTGGCGCACAGAAGGCAGGTGCCTTCGAAGGACAAGAGGCCGGACTCGCCGTCATTTTGAAAAACATTACCGGGCAGGCGTGGCCCGCAGTCGTCTTATCGGCGGGCGCTGTCATCTCCGTCTTTAGCGTCACGCTGGCGAGCCTGTACGGGCAGATTCGAATTTTGTACGCGGTGAGCCAGGATGGGCTGATCGGCAAGGCGTTTGGCGAAGTCAATGCGAAGACGCGCATCCCGGCAAAAAGTACCGTCCTTGTCTGCATCGGTGCGGCAATGGTCGCCGGCAGTGTGGATTCGAGCTACCTGTGGGACATGGTGAGTATGGGCACCTTGACGGCGTTTGCGGTGGTGTCTGCCGCCGTCACCGTCATCCGCTTGAAGTTTCCGGAACCCGCGAACGCGCAGAAGGGTTTTCGGTTGCCGTTCGGCCCATATGTCGTTCCGGGGCTCTCGATATTTTCGTGCTTGTACATCATGATGGATCTGTCGCGGACGACCTACATCGTGTTTGGCATCTGGATGTTGGTCGCCGTTTGCGGCTACTTCATTTACGGCATGCGCCGTTCGCACCTGAACGCCCGTACCAGTTGATCATCGTGCGACCGGCTGCGTCGGACAGCCCGCATAGGATCGATTCGGCATCAGCCGTTCGCGCTTCATGACCACGCTCTCTGCCGCAACCTGCGTGTGTTCGCCAATATCTGCGCCATAGAGCATCACCGTCCGGCTGCCGACACTGGCGCCCTGCCGGATACGCACGCGATCAATTTTCAACACGCGATCCTCAAACGTGTGCGCTTGGAACAGTGGCGCATTGACGGTCGCATTGTCTTCGAAGGTGAGCATATCGGGATCCACCACCTGCGCAAAGCCACCGCCCAGCACGACATTGCGCCCGATGCGCATGCCCATCAATCGTAAATAAGCCGTTAGAAACAAGGTGCCCTCAAGTGCGGCGAGTGTGGCGCGGCCGTACACGTTCCACATCACGTAATGGAAGTCCCAACGGCTACACCAGCACGACCAGAGTCCATGCTGACCCGGCTTGACTCGACCCAACAACAGCCACTTCATGACGAGGATAACAAGCGGAAACAACGTCATCCACGCCAGATTGAGCAGCGGCAGCGTCACGAACAAGAACATGAACCCATCCGTCACCGCCTCGGCCGCCAACACCATATCAATCCAAAGCAGTGTGGCAACGGCAGGCAATATCACCAGCAACATGCGTGCGCCTTCCCACATCAAGCGGTTGAGATAGCGAATCCACGATGGCTTGTGGGTGAGGCTCCGGTCCATTTCCACGACTTCACGCCGCGCGAGTTC
>JAYVUH010000093.1:0-4317 GCA_043788115.1 Burkholderiales bacterium | reverse complement strand
CTGCAAAAATGTTGTTGGGGCCGGTGATGGGTGACGTGGAAGGGCTGGTGCTGAGCGAGAGCGACCGTGCCAGATTGATGCACCCGTTGATGGGCGGGGTTATTTTGTTTGCGCGCAACTATCACGATCCGGCGCAACTCAAGGCGTTGACCGCGTCGATCCGTGAGTTGCGCTCACCACACCTGACGATCGTTGTGGATCACGAAGGCGGCCGCGTGCAGCGCTTTCGCGACGGCTTCACCAGCATTCCACCGATGCGGGCACTGGGCGTGCGCTGGCAGTCCAATCCGCAAGAAGCGCGCGAGATCGCGCACGCCGTCGGTGTGGTCATTGGCACCGAAATGGTTGCCCACGGCCTCGATTTTTCGTTCGCCCCGGTGCTCGACCTCGACTGGGGCGAATCAACCGTCATCGGTGAGCGCTCGTTCGGACGCGATCCGAACACGGTCGCGGCACTCGCAGGCAGCGTCATTGCTGGCTTGCGCGAGGTCGGGGTGGCGTCTTGTGCCAAGCACTTCCCGGGTCATGGGTTCGTCAAGGCGGATTCGCACCACGAAATCCCTCGCGACCAGCGCGTGTTTGAAGCGATCGCGGCCGACGACATGCTGCCCTTCAAGCTGTTGGCCGACAAGTTCGATTCGGTCATGCCGGCTCACATCATCTTTGAGCAGGTCGATGCCATGCCGGCAGGGTTTTCGCAACACTGGCTGAAGAACGTGCTGCGCTCTCAGCTCGGGTTCAAGGGCGTCATATTTTCGGATGACTTGACCATGGAAGGTGCCTCTGTCGTTGGTGGCGATACCGCACGCGGCATGGCGGCTCTGAACGCCGGCTGCGACGTCGTGTTGTTGTGTAACGATCCCGCAAGAGGCACTGCGCTGCTAGCCGGACTAGTGGGCGAGGGCGTTACCGCGACACCATCCGGCTCGGAGCACTTGCTGCGGATGCACGCGCAAAAGGCAGTCTCACTTACCGACCCGGTCTATCTTCGCGCCAAGGCGGCCGTGGAAGCCTTGGGAGCGGCCTGATCGTCCGTTGCGATATTTTTTGCCGCGTTGTCGATAACTTTGGCGACATCGGGGTTTGCTGGCGGCTGGCGCGCCAGTTGGGCACCGAGCACGGCTGGCAGGTTCGGCTCGTCGTTGACGACCTTGGCAGCTTTCGACGCATCGCGCCAGGCGTTGAAATAGACAAACCAAAGCAATGGTGCGGTGTTACAGAGGTTTTTGCTTGGAAAACCCCGCCAATAAACGAGTTTATAGATGTGGTTATCGAAGCATTCGGCTGTGAGCTTCCCGAAGCCTATGTCATGGCGATGGCGGCCCAGGAACGGCCGCCGCAGTGGATCAATCTTGAGTACTTGAGCGCCGAGCCGTGGGTGGCCGAACACCATCTGCTGCCGTCAATCCACCCGCAACTGGGATTGACCAAGACTTTTTTCTTCCCCGGCTTCGTGCCGGGGACTGGCGGGTTGCTTCGTGAGGCCGACCTGCCCACACACGGCCAGGCGCTGGGCTCCCCACTGAAGGTGTTCATGTTCGCCTACGATCTCTCGGCTAGCAGGGTCATTGGCGAGGCGATCATGGCCTCAAACGCAGTCGCCAGCCTGACGGTGCCGGTGGACAAGCTTGCCACGCGTCTGGCCGCGACGGGACCCGCAAAGCTGAAGCCGGTGCCGTTCGTGCCGCAGACTGAGTTTGATGCGTTGCTACGTTCGCACGACGTGTTGCTGGTGCGCGGTGAGGATTCGTTCGTCAGGGCACAGTGGGCGGCGAAGCCCTTCGTTTGGCAGATCTACCCGCAAGCAGAGGATGCGCACTCGCCTAAACTCGAGGCATTTCTGGCGCTGTACTGTCGGGGGCTATCGAGCAACGCCGAACAAGCCCTGCGTGGGCTGTGGATGCAGGTGAATGGCCAGCATGATGGGAGTAGCGGACGCACCACTGCTGCCTCCCATTGGGAGGGTTTCGTAGCCAACCTTCCGGAAATCGCCAGCCACGCCGTTGGCTGGGCAAAAGCGCTGCGTCGGCAGCGTGATCTGGCGTCAAATCTTGTCGCTCAGGTTGAAAAAACCGCAAAAACTCCTTAAAATTTAAGGCTTTGCGGAATATCCGCCAAATTCAGGTGGCGAGATAGGTGGCGAGACACGCGGCGACACGGTCGCTTACTGCCAGCTTCAGCAACGCCTCCTTCTGTTTTTCCGTACTTTTCTGGATTTTTCTGTCACGCAATCGCACTCAAGGTAACTCATGAAAATCGCACAAGATCTCCGCGCCGGCAATGTCGTCATGATCGGCAAGGATCCGATGGTCATACTCAAGGCTGAATACAACAAATCCGGCCGCAGCTCTGCTGTGGTCAAGATGAAGTTGAAGAACCTGCTGTCCAACTCCGGAACCGAATCGGTTTATAAAGCAGACGACAAGTTCGAAATCGTGCAGCTTGAGAAGAAAGAATGTACCTATTCCTATTTCTCCGATCCGATGTACGTCTTCATGGACGCCGAATACAACCAGTTCGAGATCGAAGCCGAGAACATGGGCGACGCCATGCAGTATCTTGACGACGGCTTGGTGGCCGAGGTGGTGTTCTACGAAGGCCGCGCCATCTCACTGGAATTGCCAAATTCCATTGTGCGCGAGATTGAAACCGATCCTGCTGTCCGTGGCGATACCTCAGGCAAAGTCATGAAGCCGGCGCGTATCAAGCCGACTAACCATGAAATTTTGGTTCCATTGTTTTGCGCATCCGGCGACAAGATCGAAATCGACACGCGTACCAACGAGTACCGCCGTCGCGTTTAGATTTCGTTTGCCAGATGCGCCATACTCAAAAGGCACGGTTTCCGTGCCTTTTTTGTTTCAGGAACCGAACGCTCAATGACCGCAAAAGCCTTTAGTACCGACTGCCGCGACTGCCGACGTTTGGCAGACTTCCTCGACGACACGCGCATGACGTACCCGACCTATTTTTGCAAGCCGGTGCCAGCGTTCGGCGTGACCAAGCCAAAACTGTTCGTGGTCGGGTTGGCCCCCGGTATGCACGGGGCCAACCGCACCGGCAGGCCGTTCACCGGCGATACCGCTGGCGAGTTGCTCTACAGCTCCTTGTATGCGTTTGGCTTCGCATCGCAGCCCACAACTGTGAAGCCCGACGGCGAGGCAGACGCCAAACTCAAACTCATCAATTGCCGGATTTCCAACGCGGTGAAGTGTCTGCCACCGCAGAACAAACCGACGCCGGAGGAAATCCGTACTTGCAACCAATACCTGGCGCAAGAAATCGCCGCATTGCCTGCCACGACGGCAATTCTGGCACTCGGCAGCATTGCGCACGACGCAGTGCTGATGTCGGTAGGCCTGAAGAAATCGGTGGCCAAATTCGGGCACGCGGCGCAACACGTATTGCCCAACGGAGCGGTGTTGTTCAACAGCTATCACTGCTCGCGCTACAACACCAACACCAGACGTCTCACGGAAAAAACCTTTCATGACGTCTTCCGCTTGATCCAAGCGCACATTAAATGACCGACTCATCTACTGAGCCTGCCGCGCCAGCCGTGGCGTTTGACCCAAAACCGATTCTGAGTGAATTGCCGAATCTGCCGGGCGTCTATCGCATGAAAAATGCGGCGGGCGTGGTGATTTATGTTGGTAAGGCGCGCGAGTTAAAAAAGCGCGTGTCGTCGTACTTTGTCAAAGAACACAGCAGCCCGCGTACCGCCATCATGGTTTCGCAGATTGCCGGCATCGACACCACCATCACCGCCAGCGAATCCGAGGCGCTGATCCTCGAGAACAACCTGATCAAGGCGCTCAGCCCGCGCTACAACGTGTTGTTTCGCGATGACAAGAGCTACCCGTACATCATGGTCACGGGCAAACAGTTTCCGCAGATTCGCTTCTATCGGGGCACGCACACCAAACCGCATCGCTACTTCGGCCCGTTCCCATCAACGCTCGCGGTGCGTGACACGCTCAATCACCTGCAAAAGGTGTTTCGGTTGCGTACCTGCGACGACAGCGTGTTCGCCAACCGCTCGCGTCCCTGCCTGCAGCATCAGATTGGGCGCTGCACTGCGCCTTGTGTCGGATTGATCAGCCAGGCGGACTACGCCCGCGACATCGACAACGCCGTCATGTTTCTTGACGGCAAGGAGAATGATGTTGTTGTTGAGATCAACCGGAAGATGGAATTAGCGGCGGCCGACATGCAATACGAGTTGGCTGCACGTTTTCGCGACCAGGTACGGGTACTACAACAGGTCTTGTCCAAACAGTTCGTTGAGACCACGTCCGAGCGAGATGCCGACATCAT
>JAYVUH010000092.1:0-11918 GCA_043788115.1 Burkholderiales bacterium | reverse complement strand
TTGTCGAACACTTCGCTATATGCCACCACTTCTGCGCGCGCACTACCGTCATCCAATGTCATCACGCACATCCGCCCACGTTTGCCATTCCGAACGCGTTGCTCGTACAAAATGCCCGCCATCAGAATTGATTCGTTCTTCGGCTGCAAATCAGCCAGCAGCGTCTTCGCGAACTGGCGGATCTCACGCGCGTAGCTGGTGAACGGATGTCCCGACAAGTAAAACCCTAAGGCCAGTTTTTCGTTGTTGAGGCGATCGCGGTCCGACCACATCGGCACCGCCACCAACGCAAGACTGCCACCAGCTTCAGGCGAACTGTCACCAAACAAATTGACCTGCTGCGCGTCACGTAGTGCCTTCTCCGCCAGTTCAATGGCTTGCGGCAAGGTTGCGATCAGCGAGGCACGATTGACTTCCAAACCATCAAACGCACCGGCGCGTATCAAGGCTTCCATGGCACGCCGATTGACGTGACTGCGATCAACGCGCTTGACGAAATCAAGCAGATTACGAAATGCTCCACCCTCATTGCGAGCGGCAACAATCGTTTCAATCGCGCCGCGCCCGGTGCCCTTCACGGCACCCAATCCATAACGGATGGTGATTGCATCGGTCGGATAAAAGCGATAGGTGCCGAGATTGATATCAGGCGCAAGCAGGGTGAGGCCGATGGCACGCGCATCATCGGCAATGAGTTGCACCTTGTCGGTGAAATCCATGATGCAGCTCATGTTGGCTGCCATGAATTCCGACGGAAAGTGCGCCTTCAAATAAGCCGTCTGATAAGCCACCAGCGAGTAGGCGGCCGAGTGCGATTTGTTGAAACCGTAACCGGCAAACTTCTCCATGAAGTCAAACAACTCATCTGCGACGCGTTTGGCGATACCCTGCTTGACAGCGCCTTCAGCAAAGATGCCGCGATGCTTGGCCATTTCTTCAGGCATCTTTTTGCCCATTGCACGACGCAATAAGTCGGCGCCGCCCAGCGAGTAGCCGCCGACAGTCTGCGCAATCTGCATCACTTGTTCTTGATAGACCATGATGCCCAACGTCGGCGACAGAATCGGCTCAACGCGTGGATCGAGGTAGGTCACCTTCTCTTGTCCGGTCTTGCGCTTGATGTAGTCCGGAATCAGTTCCATCGGCCCCGGACGATACAGTGCGTTCAACGCGGTCAACTCTTCCACCGAGCCGGGGCGCACCTTCACGATCAGATCGCGCATGCCGCTACTTTCAAACTGGAATATCGCCACCGTGCTGCCGCGCGCGAAGACGCTATACGCGGCAGCATCATCGAGTGGAATCGTTTCCAACACAAAGTCCGCGTGGCGTTCTCCGTCTGAACCTGCGTATGGCCGCGCGTGGATAAGATCGACGGCTTCTTCGATAATTGTCAACGTGGTCAGACCAAGGAAGTCGAACTTGACCAGCCCGACCGCCTCAACATCGTCTTTATCGTATTGGCTGACGAACGAATCCGAGCCGTCGGCGACGTAGAGCGGTGTGAAATCCGTTAACGGACCCGGTGCGATCAACACGCCACCGGCGTGCATGCCAACGTTGCGCGTGATGCCTTCGAGCTTCACGGCCAGCTCCATCAATTCCGCGACTTCCTCTTCGGCCTTGATGCGGTCGTTGAATTGCGGCTCCTGTTTGATCGCTTCGGCCAGCGTGATGCCAAGCTGGTTTGGAATCAGCTTGGCGATGCCGTCAACATGGTTGTAGCCCATGCCCAGCACACGGCCCACATCGCGAATCACCGCTTTGGCGGCCATCGTACCGAAAGTGGCGATCTGCGACACTGAGTCGTGACCGTACTTGTTCTTGACGTAATCGATCACGCGATCGCGCCCCTCCTGGCAAAAGTCAATGTCGAAGTCGGGCATCGATACCCGCTCGGGATTCAGAAAGCGCTCAAACAGCAAGTCGTATTGCAGCGGGTCGAGATCGGTGATGCCGAGCGAATACGCGACCAGTGAGCCCGCGCCGGAACCACGGCCGGGACCAACCGGCACGCCGTTGTTCTTTGCCCACCCGATGAAATCTGCCACGATCAGAAAGTAGCCGGGAAAGCCCATTTGAATGATGGTCTTGACCTCAAACTCGAGCCGCACCATATAGTCGGGGCGCACCGCGTCTCGCTTGGTCGTATCGGCGTACAGCGTTGCAAGCCGCCTCTCCAAGCCGGTCTTTGCCGCGTCCAGCAGAAATGCATCAATCGACTCGCCATTCGGCGTCGGAAAGTTCGGCAACCTCGACACCCCTAGCTTGAACTCGAAGTGACAGCGCTTGGCGATCTCGACAGCGTTGTCTAGCGCCTCCGGCAAGTCGGCGAACAGCGACTGCATTTCGGCCGTGGTCTTGAAATACTGTTGCGGCGTGAAGTCCTGACTGCGACGCTTATCGCCCAGCACTTCGCCTCGCGCGATGCATACCCGCGCTTCATGCGCCTTGAAGTCGTCCGCTGCCATGAACTGAACAGGATGTGTCGCCACCACCGGCAGATCAGCCACTCCCGCCAGGTTTAGTGCCGCGGCGATGTAGGCTTCATCGACGTCGCGCCCGGCGCGCTGCAACTCGATGTAGAAGGCCCCGGGGAAAAAACCAGCCCACTCGTTAGCCAGCGCTATCGCACGTTTGGTGTCGCCCTGCAGCAGCGACTGGCCGATATCCCCGGCCGACGCACCCGACAAGGCGATCAATCCGATGGTGACCTTGGTCGTAAGCCATTCGCGCCGCACTTCTGCCCGACCCCGCCATATGTTCTCGCGGTAGGCGCGTGTCAACAGCTGGCACAGATTCAGGTAGCCGGCTTCGTTCCGGCACAACAACAGCAGACGCGACGCATGATCGCGCGACTTCGGATTTTCGATGGTGACTTCGCAGCCAATGATGGGCTGCACGCCGCGGCCGCGCGCGCGCTGAAAAAATTTGACGGCGCCGAACAGGTTGCCGGCATCCGTGATGGCCAACGCGGGCATCTTGTCTTCGACGGCCTTGGCGACCGCTTCGTCTACCCGAACGATCCCGTCCGTGATGGAAAACTCGGAGTGGAGCCGTAGGTGGACGAATGGTACAGGTGCGTTGGATGCGAACATTGCAGAACCCGAGGATGCAGACTCTGATTTTACATCCGCAGGCCCGCCCGCAGAGCGTACAAATTAGCCGAAATCAGGCCGCATTCTTGGCCGATGCCACTTGACAATGTGCTGCGATTTCATCCGCCAGACGCAGCCATAGCGGCTCGGGCAGGTCGTGCCCCATGCCTTCGACGATGATGGAAGATGCGCTGCCGCCGCCCTCCCGGATCGCACGCGCGGTTTCGAGGCCGGCGGGATAGCGAACCAACTCGTCTTCATCGCCGTGAATCACCAGCGTCGGCACCTTGATCTGGCGGACGATATTGGTCCGATCGTCGCTCGCGGCAATTGCGGCGATCTGGCGGGCACCGCCACGCGGGTTGTTGCCGCGCAATATGTGTCGTTCGCAGAGTTCGCGCAGCCTAGTCTGATCCGGCGGATAGGTACGACTACTGATGGTGTTGATCACGTACATCATGCGGCGGATCGCGCCTTCCACATCTCCCGGCTTGGCGGGGCGGGTGAGGATGGCGCGCATCGCACGCCACGTAGGCTTGGGCAGACTGCGGCGGCCGGTGGTGGACATGATCGAGGTCAGGCTGGCCACGTTTGAAGGCACCGACGCGGCAAGGTTTTGCGCAATCATGCCGCCCATGCTGGCCCCCACTAGATGCACGCGCTGCAGTCCGAGCGCACCGATCAGCGCCGAGGTGTCTGCCGCCATATCGTCGATGAGGTACGGCGCGCGGACCTTCATGCCCATCATGAAGCGCACATACTCAAGTGGAATATTCGGTGTCCCCAAGTGATTAAGCTGCGTGGACATACCTGCGTCACGGTTGTCAAATCGCACCACCCGAAAACCGCGGTCGACCAACATCCGGCAAAACGGATCCGGCCACAGGATCATCTGCACACCGAGCCCCATCACCAGCATAATCGGCGGGTCTTCCTCGCGCCCCATCGACTCGTAGTGGAGGCTGATGCCGTTAGCGTCAATATTAGGCATCAAGCTTTTCCTGGCGACGATTAGCCATCATTTGTCGCGTTCGGTATCGCGATAGAAATACTGCTTCCAGCCGGATCGATCAAACTGCTTCCACTCGCCCTCCTGCTGGGACAGCCGGTCAGCCACCGCATAGAGCGCGATCGGATTGAGGCCCAAGCCCACGTGGCTGGCCACCACCTCGATATTCTCGGCGTGCTTGCCTGGCTTCTGGTGCGAGAGCTGCCACGCCACCACGCCATCGGACCGCGAGTAGATGGATGTCGTGGGCACTGGTGGCGGCTTTTTTAGCTGCGCCAACAATTGCGGATCATTAAGTTTGTGACCGCTGGCGTACTCGTAGTACCACCAAGCGTTAGTCGCTTTCGGGTCGCCCGAAAACGGCGTGCCCAAGGTGACCACACCGCGCACCATGTCAGGCAGTGCTTTAGCGAACTCACGCGCGTAAATGCCGCCAAGGCTCCAGCCAATCAAACTGACGCTGCGGCCGGTCGCTTTGTAGATGTCACCGATGCGCTCGACACTTTTTTGCAATACGCCTTCGCGCGGTCCCAAATTGCGGCCAAGATCCCAACCATAAGTGTCGTAGCCTTGGCCTGACAAAAAACTACGCAGCGGTGCAGTGGAAAGATCCCCCGCACCCAACCCAGGGAACACAATCACCGAATGGCCATCGCCCTCCGGTGCGCTTTTGAGTAGCGGCCAGGCGGCCAGCGTCGCGCCGAACTCCCACGGTGCACGCGTTTCGAGCGCCATCAACAATGCATTTGGCGCCTTCAACTGGTGCTCCATCAATTCGATTTCAGCGCCCCACAGTGCGTTGTCGTCTGACTTTGGCAGCACGGTATTGGACGGTGCGGATTTCTTGCGAGTGGCCATGAGGTAGGTAGGTTGCGCGTTAGCGAGTTTTTTTGGGGACAGGTTTGGCAGCTGCGGCTGGCATTTTTCTGATTGTCTTTTTGACCGCCGGTCGAGGACTTGAAAGCGCCAGTAATTCCGAGTGCGCGTCTTTCAACATACCCGCCAGATTTTCAAGCCGCGGAACTTGGTCCTTGGCAGCGATGAAACCATAGTCGAGCATGCCTGCGTAACTGTGAATCGTGATGTTGAGTGCCAAGCCGTGCGTGACAATGGAGACCGGATAGTAGGACTTCATCGTGGCACCCGCCATGTACAAAGGCATCGGCGGGCCCGGCACATTGGAAATCACCACGTTGGCCACCACTGGGATACGATTGCTCGCCACCGCCGTTTTGTAGAGCGGCGTGATAATTGACATCAGCCATGGAATGCCGAGCGTCGGCAAATCGGATGTTGCGGTCGACATCATGCCCTTCATCGCGCCCGTCATCATTTTTGCCGATTGGCTCGATGCACGAATTACGTCCATGCGCTTGACGGGATCGGCAATGTTGGTGGCGAGGTTGATCAGCATCATCGTCACTTGATTGTTCTGCGACGTGTCGCCCGGCGCGCGCAAACTCGCCGGCACGGCACTGACCATCGCTTTGGTGAGTGCGGCTTTGTCGTTGGCAAAGTAACGTCGTAGCGCACCGGCGCAGGTGGCGAGCACCACTTCATTGAGTTTCACGTCGAAGTGCTTAGCAATCGTCTTGGCCTCATCCAGCGGCAACCGTGCTGTACTGAACGCGCGCTTGCCACCGATGGCAACGTTTAGTGGTGTGCGTGGTCCGAGTTTGATTCCCTTCGGTAGCAATTTCTTCGCAGCTTGCAATGGCGTGTCGGTTGCTCTCAACTTCGCAACGCCGGCTGCCATCTCAGCCATGTTCGCCACGCCGCGCATTTGCTCTGACGGCGCACCGAGTTTCTTCGCCTGCGACGATGACAATGCCGACACACCAATGTTGCCAACCGTTTTCAACGCGCCGGGAACAGCTTTCAGAATCTTGCCGTACTGCGCCACGCTGGTCCGCAGCGCGTCCGAGATCATGCGCGCTGCCGAAGGTGTCAGCGACGGCAATGCTTTTTCCTCGTGCTTGGCGCGCGCCTTCCCACCAACGCGCGCCTTCCCACCAACGAGCGCCTTCGGCTTGGGCTCAAGATCGAGTACCGCTTGCGCCAGCGCAACACCGCCCTGCCCGTCGAGGCCGGCATGATGAATCTTGGCGTAGAACGCGACCTCTCCGGAATCGAGCCCCTCGATAATCGTGAACTCCCACAACGGCCGATCTCGATCAAGCATGCCTTCATGCAACCTGGCAACGGCCGCTTCCAATTGCGTGCGCGTGCCGGGCTTGGGCAGCATCAGCGAATGGATATGAGAATCGAGATCAACTTCGTCAGCCTCAATCCAGATCGGGTTGGCAAGGTCAAACGGCATGAACGCGAGTTTGCGCGAGAACAGCGGCGCGAGGTGCATCCGTGAGGCGACGTGCTTGCGGATGTTCTTATAAAAGCTGGTCTTGTGCCCCGCTGGTTTCTGCATGAGGATCAAGCTACCGACGTGCATCGGCGTCTCAGGCGTTTCTAAATACAGGAACAAGGCGTCGAGCGCCGACAGGTGATTGAGCAAGCTGATCTCTCCGAGCTATCTTCTCTGGCGGAAGAATGCCTTGAGTATCGCACCACTTTCCTCAGGCAACACACCGCCAACGAACTCGGTGTGGTGGTTCAGTTTCGGCTCGTCGGCTAGGTTGATGACCGAGCCGCACGCACCACTCTTGGGCTCGGGCGCCCCCCACACCACCCGCTTGAGTCGCGCGTGCAGCATGGCACCAACACACATCGCGCAAGGCTCCAGCGTGACATAGAGCGTGCAGTCGACGAGCCGATAATTCGCCAACAGCTTGGCCGCGTCGCGCAAGGCGACGATCTCCGCGTGGGTGGTGGGGTCGCTAGAGGTGATCGGCTGATTGAAGCCACGGCCGATCACCACGCCGTTCTGCACGACCACAGCCCCAACCGGGACTTCGCCAAGTGTCGCCGCGTGCTCAGCCAGCACCAGCGCGTCGCGCATGAACGCTGCATCGACTTCTGCGATCTCGTCAGACACGCTTACGCCGCCATAATTGATATAAAAAACACTAGCAAAGACGGCCATTTTCAGACACTTTTGCCTGAAACTGCCCGCCAATACTAGAGTTTTGTTTTTTGCTCATGCGTTTTCTTTTCGCGAAGGTCCGCTTCATCGGCGTGCAGTTTATGCAAGAAACGATGCACCAGCGGCGCAAACACCACGCCCGCACTCATCACCAACATCAAGCCCGAGTAGATGGCATAGCAACCAGAAAAAACTTTGGCTGCGGTGGTTTCGGGAATCGCCATCGGCCCCATGCCGGAGAGAATCATCGCCGCATTGACAAACGCGTCCGCCCAATCGAGCCTTGGAAAAAAGTAGAGGTAACCGATCATCCCGATCGCCAGAGATACGGCAATCAGCGCCAGCCCTAGCAGCACTGCACGCATTTGACGGGAAATGAATGCCGGTCGGGGCAGGACGGGTTTGGAGACGTGTTCGAACATCAGCGTTCTGCACCGCCAACGAAGGCGTCGACTTCGATCTCGACCAGGTGCTGGTCATCCACCAACTTTGACACCTCGACCATCGTTGAGGCCGGACGGATGTCGCCAAAGAACTCACCGTGCACGCGCCCAATCGATTCCCACTCGGCGATGTTAGTCACAAAAATTCGCGTTCGCACCACGTCTTGCATCGTCGCACCCGCTTCAACGAGTGCGCGTTGGATTTTGTTCAAGATGTAGCGTGCCTGCTGGGCGGCATCCCCGACGGCGATGACATTGCCGAGCTCATCACTGGCAGTGGTACCAGCCACCCAGATGTGATTGCCCGCTTTTGTGCACACCCGCACGGCACGCGAGTAGCCCACCGTGGACTCCCATGGTGTGCCGGAGGAAATGTTTTGTCGCTGTCGCTGTTGCATGAGTAGACTCCTGTCTTCGTGCCTCGCGGGCAGCCACAACCATCCACGCCCGCATAGTTCTTTATGTTGCCCGCTCACGTTGAGTCGGCCTATCAGATCCCCGTAAACGGGGCCCCTCCTCTTATGCCTCCCAACGTTATTCCCATTCAATCGTCGCCGGTGGTTTGCCGCTGACGTCGTAAACAACACGGTTGAATCCGCGCACTTCATTGATGATGCGATTGGACACTTTGCCCAGCAGGCTGTAGGGCAACTCCGCCCAATGCGCCGTCATGAAATCGGTGGTCTGCACTGCGCGCAGCGCAACGACGTATTCGTAGGTGCGGCCGTCGCCCATCACGCCGACACTCTTTACCGGAAGATAGACGGCGAACGCTTGGGCGACGTTGTCGTACCAGGTGCGCGGCAAGCTTTCGGCAGCGCACCCCTCTCCCGCCGTTTTCGCGGCACCCTCTCCCGCGAGGGGCGAGGCAACGACTGGTGTATTGCGGAGCTCTTCGATGAAAATAGCGTCGGCTCTGCGCAGCAAGTCGGCGGCCTCGCGCGAAACTTCGCCGAGAATCCGCACACCGAGGCCGGGGCCGGGAAACGGGTGACGATAGACCATCTCGCGCGGCAATCCGAGCGCAACACCAAGTTCTCGCACTTCGTCCTTGAACAACTCCCGCAAAGGCTCAAGCAACTTGAGGTGCAGGGTATCGGGCAGCCCGCCGACGTTGTGGTGGGACTTGATGGTTTGCGCCTTCTTGGCGCCCTTGCCAACTGCGGCCGAGGCGCTTTCGATCACATCGGGATATATGGTTCCCTGCGCGAGCCATTTGGCATTGGCGAGCTTTTCGCTTTCGCGTTGAAAGACTTCAACAAACACACGGCCGATGATCTTGCGCTTCTGCTCCGGGTCGGACACACCTTTTAGTTGACCAAGAAAATCATCGCTCGCATCGACATAGACAACCTTCATGTGTAGGTTGTCAGTGAAGGTTTTCTTAACCTGCGCGGATTCATTCAGCCGCATCAGCCCGTTATCGACATACACGCAGGTCAACTGGTCGCCAATTGCCTTGTGGATCAGCGCGGCGGCAACCGACGAATCGACACCGCCACTCAAACCGAGTACGACCTCGTCGTTGCCAACTTGCTGCTTGATACGTGCCACTGCATCAGGGATGTACTCGGGCATATTCCAGTGTGACTCACAGCCGCAGATATCGTGGACGAAGCGGTTGTAAATCGCCCCACCCTGTTTGGTGTGTGTGACCTCCGGATGAAACTGAAGTGCAAAAAACTTGCGCGATTCATCGGCCATGCCAGCAAACGGTGTCGTGTCATTTGAAGCGATGGTGGTAAAGCCGGGCGGCAGTTTAGTCACCTTGTCGCCATGCGACATCCAGACGTCGAGCAGCCCGTGTCCGTCTGCATTGGCACGGTCCTGAATACCTTCAAGCAATTTGGAATGGCCCCTTGCACGGACTTCAGCATAGCCAAACTCGCGCACCAGGCCGCTTTCCACTTTGCCGCCCAGTTGCGCTGCCATCGTCTGCATGCCGTAGCAAATGCCCAGCACCGGCACGCCGAGCTCGAACACTACCCGCGGGGCTCGTGCGGTATCCGCTTCCGTCACCGACGCATGCGAACCCGACAGAATCACGCCCTTGGGATTGAAGGCGCGGATATCCGCCTCTGACATATCGTGTGGGTGCAACTCTGAATACACACCGGCCTCCCGCACACGTCGTGCAATCAGTTGCGTTACCTGCGAGCCGAAATCGAGGATAAGAATCTTGTCTTGCATGAATCAGCTCTTTGCGGGTTGGGGGATTGGTTGATTTGCAGGATGCATCGGCGCACCGTGTTTGGTGAAATATCGCCACGCCATGAATACGCTCATTGACGACAAAATCGCCGCCAAGTAAAACGGCGCACCGATGCGCCAGTCGCCCGCCGGGTAGTGAGAAACCACGGCGAGCAACTGTGTTCCGATAATCGGTGCAATTACGATACTGAGGCTTGACAGCGATTGCAGCGAACCCATCAGCGCGCCCTGCTCTTTGGGGTCGGTGGCTTTTGAAACAATACCCTGCATCGCGGGCCCCGCGGCAAACGCGAGTAGGTTTGCGACGATGATGGCGTAGAACATCCAGCCTTCGGTCGCGAGGCCATACGCCAGAAATGCCAATGAAGCACTGGTAAGTCCAATCAGCGAAAGACGAATTTCGCCGAACTTATTCATCAGCCGTTGCAACAGCAGCGCCTGAACCACGGCCGCGGTCAAACCGACAAAGAACAACGAAATACCATTCTCTTTCGGCCCCCAGCCAAACTTAAAGTGTGTGTAGAGCACCCAGGTGGTTTGCAGCAGAAACTGCGCGAATGTGGAAAGACCGAAGACCACAATCAACCCACCGATGTCACGTCGCCCGAGCAGGCGCGTGACCGCCGTGAAAGGATTCGCTTTGGCAAAGGTAAAGCTATTGCGTTTGCTCAGGGGGAGTGACTCCTGCACAAAGAAATAGCCAAAGATTGCGTTGGCCGCGCATAGCCCCGCGCCGACGTAGAACGGCAGGTGGTAGTTGATGCTGCCGAGCAGTCCGCCAATCATCGGCCCACAGATGAAACCCATACCAAACGCGGCACCGATCATGCCGTAGGTCTTGGCGCGATTTTCTGGCGTTGAGATGTCCGACGCGTACGCAGATGCGGTGGACATCGATGCCGAACACGCACCGCCGATAAACCGACCGATGAACAACAGTGCCAGCGTCGGTGCCCAAGCGGTAACAAGGAAGTTCACCGCCATGCCGGCGCTGGAGAAAATCAACACGGGGCGCCGACCAATCTTGTCTGAAAGCGCACCCAGCAGAGGCATGCAGAGGAACTGCATGAGGCCGAACACCGCCGCCATGATGCCAAACCAGTGCGCTTGCTCATCTGGCGTGCTGACGAATTCACCCACCAACAGCGGCATTACTGGCACTGCAATGCCTATCCCCAGCATGTCAAGAAAGACGACGGCCAGCACAAACCGGAAGCCACGCTGCTTGGCAGCCTCGGAGACATGGTGCGTCGGTGCAGCGGTTTCAACTTGCAAAATTCTTCTCCCATACTGACTTGACCACCGGATGCTGTTCGGTCATGTCGATAGATGCGATCAACTTTGGACAATGCTCGCGAATCCATTGTCGGCCGGGCGACCACTTGCCCATCATCGCCATGTAGATATCCAGCGCGGTCATCGTGCCACCGAGCAGGTAGGGTGACGGTTGCAGCGCGTCTTCGAGGATCGACCAATATTTTTGCAACTGTAACGTTGTCTTGTCACGGAAGGCGATCTGCTGATCCTCCCCTTCCACCCAACGTGCCGGGAAATCACGAAACGCAAATACCGAGTAAAGATTAGCCGGAATAAAAATCATCCAGCGATAAAACGCCGCGCGCGCTAGCCCATCGTTTGGAATCATTCCCGGTAGGCGCTCGGCCAGAAAGAGCATCATCGCGGCACTTTCCGTCATTACGCTACCATCGTCCAGCACCAACACCGGCACTTGGCCGAGCGGATTTAGCTTCTCCAGATCAGCGTGCCGCTGGTACGGACTCCATTGGATCGCGTCGATGAACTCGTAGTCGATTCGGGCCAGACGCAGCATCACTTCCACCGCAGCGGAACCACATCCTTTGCAGCCGTAGAGTTTCAATTCACTGCCCCGCTCGACAGCATGGCGCCTAGTCAACTCGATAGTTAGGTGCTTCCTTGGTGATCTGCACGTCATGGACGTGGCTCTCGCGCATACCTGCCGAGGTAATCTCGACAAACGTCGCCTTCGTGTGGAGGTCGACGATGGCGGAACATCCGACCAACCCCATCGAGGCACGCACGCCACCCATCAGTTGCGTGATGATCGCCGTCACCGAGCCCTTGTATGGGACGCGCCC
>JAYVUH010000091.1:0-2430 GCA_043788115.1 Burkholderiales bacterium | reverse complement strand
CTGTACATGGACGAACAGGACGCTGACACGACGCAACTCGGCCATCCAACCCGCGTGACCATCCATGATCCGATCAAGGACCAAAGTCGGAATGTGCCCCCGAAGCCAGGCCTCATCCGGCATCACTGCAGGGCCGATTTTCGACATGGAGGTAGGGCTTGCACGGTGCGCACTTATCCGCGCGAAACCATCACGCAGCAACTCGACTTCAAGTACTTTCCCGGCGCACGCAATAGTTGCAGGCGGAAGAGTGATTGCACCGGAAGTGCATTGCTGCATCGCTGCGCGTGCAGACTCGATCGCCTCGCCGCCGATCATGGACAGCCAGCGCCCACCCAGTCCACCAAGGATACCGTGCACGATGCGACCCGTGCCGACGCTTGCTTTCAACGCAAGCGGCACGTCGGGCGCTGGCCCATGTCCTGCGGTGTTGTTCACAATCGCCCACCCGCAAGCCGTTGCACTGCATGCGGCATCGACCATACTCGTGGCGCTGGCGGGCCATACCGCCATCAGTGCGTCGCCCGCAAACTTCGCAACCAGTCCTCCATGCGTTTCGACGAGGTCGATGAGCCGGGAAAAATAGGCGTTTAACTGCGTGGAGAGGCGTTCGACGCCATCGGCGCTGCCGGCATCGAGACGCTCGGTGATATTGGTGAATCCGCTGATGTCAGTGATGAGCACCGCGCCTTCAAACTCCGACGCAAACGGCTGGCCAAATGCCGGCCGCTCACCTGCTAGCCGCTCGCAGACCAGCGGCGGAACGAAGGCCGCAAATGCCCTAGCGGCAGCGCCCGAATCCGTTGCTAGAAACAACTCGGAATCGATCATGAATCGCCCGCTTCGTGCCTACGGTTCGTACTCTCGCCAGAGATCACTGCCCGCACCGAGGGTGAAATCAAAATTCATGTGATAAGCAGCCTTCGCAGGCTGGAGCACGTCTTCACCCGGTTTGCCAGGGGCGATAATATCGGTTGCGATGCCAAGTTCATGCGCCAACCTCACGCTATGGTGGTATGGGATTGAAACCTCGTACGAGCCTTTGAGCAGTCCGGCGCCGTGAAAATTAACGCTGAACGGAACCTCCGCGACGGATCGAAAGCACGCCTGATTAAAATTAGCAATGCTCGCAAGCTGCCGCATGAATACCATTTTTAGATTGCCAAGATTAATTTCAGGAAATATCGGTATTAAATCACCGAGGATATTCTCATCGATACCGAAGAATGTCCCCAAAATCCCGAGCGCCGCACCCGCATTTGCCGTATCGCTGGCCTTTTCGAGAATGCCTGCATTCATTTCCCGGACACCAAGCACGGTCTGACCCGACATCGCGGGACGCCCATCTTCCCGGTGCAGCACTTCCGATTTTGCTGAAAATACGGCCGGCTGGCCCAAGTCTGGGATCGCGACTTCAGCGATCTGTTTTGGGAATCCGTAAACGTCCCGACCCGCGATCAGCGCCGGCCCGCTGTCGAGCCAAAGATACGGCATGTACCACACCAGCCGGACGGAAGGCACGCCCAATGATGTGTCTACCGCAAGGAGGAGGAGCGTGACATTTAACTCTCGCTCCGTAAAAGATCCTTTTTGCGGGTCTCCGGCACATGCCAGGCTTCCCATCTGCATGAAAGTAAAAAGCACTGTGGGGGATACTACCCAGTATCGCAAGGAGGGGTGCTTGGCACGGTTCAAAGCGAAATCCACGAGCGCCTGCAATTTTTTTCGCTCGCCCGTCACGGCAACGCCGTAGCCGGTGACATCCTTCACCTCGTAGGGATGAGGCAGCATAAAATTGCCGCCGTAGGTCATGTAGTTTGCCATGGCTTTAGGGAGTTGAATTGAGGCATCGGCAGCGGCCAGCCGAGTGGGCCAGCGCCGCAATGGAAAATGGCTTGCTGCCGGACAGGTGAGTTGGCAGGAGGCAGCCAATCTACCCCGCAATCTGCACAGTCCTGTTGCGGCAACTTGCGCGCTCGCTTTCGAACCAAACGCCAATGCGCTCGGCAATCGCGTCCTCCAATAAGATCCCGAGGCCAGCGTACGCGGCGGGGCTTGCACCGCAACCACCGATCGGCCTTCAGCGATAAATTGCAATTTGGCTGGAATTACCCAACTCGAGGGCCCATATTTTTCAATCGAAACCCCTGATTTCATCACGGAGCAGCGTCAACGCTCCCCAAATAAGCTTACGGCAAGCGGCGAGGCCGACCTGGTTGCGCACAGGCAGCCAGTCGCGCATTGATGGGCCAAGACTATCACTTTTCGTGGGTGCGGTAGACGCTTGCCGCAGCATCAAACTGCTGCAAAACTAGGTGTCTAGGGGTGCGATGAGGCTGCCGGTCGGGGCCTGACTTTTGGACAGCGCAACGTCGCGGCGCCCGGCGTGTTCATCAACCAACTGAGCAAGGGTGGCGGCGATAGCATTGC
>JAYVUH010000090.1:0-2467 GCA_043788115.1 Burkholderiales bacterium | reverse complement strand
CAAATGAAATTGTTGCAAACCGCCGAAGGCAACGCCCGCAAAGCCGCGCAGCTTCTGGCGGTCAACGGCTGACCGGAGTTTTCTCATGATTCGTTCTCTTTGGATTTCCAAAACCGGACTGGATGCGCAGCAAACCCAGCTCGATGTGATCGCCAACAATCTGGCCAACGTCAGCACCAACGGATTCAAGCGTTCGCGCGCAGTGTTCGAGGACTTGCTTTACCAAACGGTGCGCCAGCCAGGTTCGCAATCGTCCCAAACGTCCCAGGTGCCTACCGGTTTGCAGATTGGTACCGGTGTAAAGCCGGTTGCTACCGCGCGGATATTTACCCAAGGCAATCTGCAACAGACCGGCAACAATCTTGATCTGGCGATTAACGGGCAGGGATTTTTGCAGGTGCAGATGCCCGATGGAACCGTCGGCTACACGCGCGACGGCAGCCTGCATCGCGACCATCAGGGCATTTTGGTGACATCGAACGGATTTCCATTGCAACCCTCGATCACGATTCCGGCCAATGCCCTTTCGGTCACGATCGGCCAGGACGGCACCGTCGGCATCACGATTCCCGGCAGCGCAGCACCCCAGCAGGTTGGGCAGATTCAACTGGCCAATTTCGTCAATGCTCCGGGCTTGCTTGCGCACGGTCAAAACCTCTACACAGAAACCGCCGCATCCGGGAACGCGCAAACCAGCGTGCCTGGTCTCAACGGTACCGGTCTGCTCAGCCAAGGCTATGTCGAAACGTCCAACGTCAACGTGGTCGAAGAATTGGTGTCGATGATTCAGACACAACGAGCCTACGAAATCAATTCGAAAGCAATTCAGACATCTGACCAGATGCTGCAACGTCTGTCACAACTCTAGGAGCGCGTGTGATGAAACGAGGTTTCGAAAATCTGGTGGCAGCCGTCTTCGTGCTGGCCGCGGTATTTGGCTCGGCCTGTACACCACTGCCGCGTGTCGATATCCAGCAACCGACTACCGCGCGCGCGGCTCCGGTGGTGCGGCCGGTGGTGGCAACCGGCGGGATTTTTCAGCCCGTGGCTTACCGGCCCTTGTTCGAAGATGCGCGTCCCCGTTATGTCGGCGATATCCTGACGATCAATATCAACGAAAACCTGAACGCCAGCCAGGCGCAGAATTCCAACGTCAGCAAGACCGGCAGCATCTCGACCGATCCGATCAACGTCAATTTGCCGATTGGCATATTCCAGGGGCTCAACGGCATCGGCGTTTCCGGTGGCTCGTCCAACAAGTACGAGGGGAAAGGGGCAACCACCAGCAACAATTTGTTTACCGGCGCGATCACCGTGACCGTTGTGGATGTATTGCCGAACGGCTATCTCGTGGTGTCGGGCGAAAAGCAGATTGGCACCAATCGGGAAGTGCAGACGATTCGATTTTCTGGTGTGGTCAACCCGGCGACGATTCTTAGTGGCAACCTGGTGAGTTCATCACAAGTGGCTGACGCAAGGGTCGAAATGCGTGGCCAAGGCGCGGTTGACGAGGCCCAGGTGATGGGTTGGCTGGCGCGATTTTTTCTCACATTTCTGCCATTTTGATGATGCCACTTGCTGCGCTACCCCGTGCAATGCGGCCTCGGCTTGCGACAGTGGCCCTCCTTTGTGGCCTGGCGATGCTGTGCATCGGTCAAGTGCGGGCCGAGCGAATCAAAGACATCACCAGCGTGCAAGGCGTGCGCTCGAATCAGCTGATCGGCTACGGACTGGTAGTCGGGCTTGATGGCACCGGCGACCAGACTACGCAGACACCATTCACAGTACAAAGCCTCGCGACGATGCTGTCGCAGCTCGGTGTCAATTTGCCACCCGGGACCAACCTGCAATTAAAAAACGTGGCCGCGGTCATGGTGACCGCGCAGCTGGCGGCGTTTGCCCAGCCGGGGCAGTTGCTGGACATCACGGTCTCGTCCATGGGCAATGCCAAATCCTTGCGTGGCGGCACTTTGTTGTTGACCCCGCTCAAGGGCGCTGATGGCCAAATTTATGCGATGGCACAGGGCAACCTGGTGATCGCGGGCGCGGGCGAGTCGGCGGCGGGCAGCAAGGCACAAATAAACCATTTGAGCGCGGGCCGCATTCCGGGTGGCGCGACGGTCGAGCGCGCGGTCGCCACGTCATTTGCGTTGGGTGACGTGATCCGGCTGGAACTCCATTCGATGGACTTTGGTACCGCGCGACGCGTTGTGGAAGCGATCAACGCAGGCCTCGGACAGGGCATGGCAACCGCGATAGACGGACGCGTGATTCAGGTGCGCGCGCCGACGTCTCCCGATGAACGGGTCGGATTTATGGCTCGGCTCGAAAATCTGGCGGTAGAGGCCGTTAGTGGCGCCGCCAAGGTCATCGTGAACGCGCGCACCGGCTCGGTCGTGATGAATCAGGCGGTGACGCTGGAGCCTTGCGCGGTGGCGCATGGGAATCTTTCGGTGACAGTCAATTC
>JAYVUH010000089.1:0-6935 GCA_043788115.1 Burkholderiales bacterium | reverse complement strand
GGGAACCCAACATGAGTCAAGTCGCCGTGATGGATATTGAAGAGATCAAAGCCTATCTGCCACACCGCTATCCATTCCTCTTTGTCGACCGTGTGCTGGAACTCGATCTGGAGAACAAAAAGATTCGCGCCCTAAAAAATGTCACGGTGAATGAGCCGCATTTTCCGGGACATTTCTCCTACTACCATGTGATGCCGGGCGTACTGATCATCGAAGCGCTCGCGCAGGCATCCGCCATCCTTTCGTTCAAGTTGATGGGCATCAAGCCTGATGATAAGACGGTCTACTACTTCGCCGGGATCGACGGTGCCCGCTTCAAGCGGCCGATTACCCCTGGCGACACGGTCATTCTTGAATCGCGGGTTTCAGGGGAAAAACGCGGCATCTACAAGTTTGCGGTGAAGGCGTTTGTCGGCGATCAACTGGCGTGCGAAGCAGAGCTGCTGTGCACGATGCGCAACGTGCCTCAAGTTTCTCAGTAGAGTGTTTCCATGACGCAGATTCATCCCACCGCCATTATCGATTCACGCGCGCAGTTGGGTGCCAATGTCTCGATTGGTGCATTCACGGTTGTCGACGGCGATGCTGTCATCGGCGACAACTCCAGCATCGGTCACCATTGCGTAGTGACGGGTCACACTCAAATCGGCACCGATAACCGCATCTCTCACTCCGTGTCAGTTGGTGAGGCGAACCAGGACAAGAAGTACCAGGGAGAGCCAACCAGACTTGTGATCGGCAATCGAAATACCATTCGTGAGTTTTGTTCCCTCAATCGTGGCACGGTTCAGGATCGCGGCGTGACCACCATTGGTGACGATAACTGGCTGATGGCCTATGTGCACGTTGCGCACGATTGTGTCGTGGGCAACAATACGACAATCGCCAACTGCACCCAGCTGGCCGGGCACGTTCAGGTCGGTGACTGGGCAACACTCGGTGGTTTCACCGGCGTCCATCAGTACGTCAAGATTGGCGCTCACGTGATGTGTGGCGTGTCGAGCGTGGTGCTGATGGATATCCCGCCCTATGTGACTTGCGGCGGCAATCCGCTGGCGGCCGCGGGCACCAACAGCGAGGGGCTGAAGCGCCGCGGCTATACCGCCGAGCAAATCAGCAACGTCAAACGCGCCTATAAAACGCTCTACCGAAGCGGGCTGACCTTTGCTGAGGCGAAGACGCAGCTGGCACAAGAGACTGCTTCTGAAATCAGACTTTTGTCTGACTTCCTCTCGCAGTCGACGCGCGGAATCGTCCGCTGATGAGCGCACCGACGGTCAAAATCGGTATTGTCGCCGGCGAGCCGTCGGGTGACGCGATCGCAGCATCATTGATCCGCGCACTCAAGGCCGAGTATCCGCAAGTCGAATTTGTCGGCGTTGCTGGGCCGAAAATGCAGGCGGCGGGCGCGAAGTCCTGGTTCGATATGGAGATGCTCGCGGTTCGCGGCTATGTGGAAGTATTGCGCCGATTTCGCAAGATCTTCGCGATGCGCAGCAATTTGCGTGCGCGTTTGCTCAAAGAAAAGGTGGCGATGTTCATCGGTATCGATGCACCGGACTTTAATCTTGGCCTGGAGCGCGATCTTAAAAGTGCCGGTGTGACCACGGTGCATTACGTCAGCCCTTCCGTCTGGGCTTGGCGTGGCGAGCGCATTCAGAAGATCAAATCGGCAGTTGATCACATGCTCACAATATTTCCGTTTGAGCAGGCAATCTACAATGCGGCAGGCATTCCTTCAACCTATGTCGGGCACCCGTTCGCGGATGAGTTTCCGCGAGGCAATCCGCGCGAGTCGGCCAGAACGCAGTTGCGCTTGAAGCCGACACAGCTGGTAATCTCGCTTTTGCCTGGCAGCCGTCAGACCGAGCTCGATCACCACGCTGCGCTGTTCCTGAAGACCGCGAAGGTGTTGCTGACGCAGTTCCCGGAGGCCACTTTTCTGGTGCCGCTCGCCACTCGCGAGACTCGCGAGCAGTTCGATGCCATGAAATGGAAAATTGGCGCGCAGGATTTGCCGTTGCAGATATTGTTCGGCCACGCCAATCTAGCGCTAGCGGCGGCCGATGTTGCGTTGGTGGCCAGCGGTACGGCCACGCTGGAAGCGGCAATGCTGCGCTGTCCGCATGTGATTGCGTACCGAATGTCTCCGACTACGTTCCGCATGATGAAGCGCAAGGCCTACCTTCCCTACGTCGGCCTGCCGAATATTCTGGCGGGTGAGTGGCTGGTGCCGGAACTGTTGCAGGACGAGGCGACGCCGGAGAGATTAGCGCAGGCGATGGGCAACTGGATTCGGCATCGTGACGCTGCAGATCGCGTGCGTGAACGGTTCTCTGAAATTCACGAAACGCTCGCAGTCGGAAACGCAGCCCGCGTAGTCGCCGCGCTACGGCCACTGATCGAGGCTCGGCTGGGGGTACGTCAGAGCGCTTCACCTACCGCTCCTAGCGTCCCCCACGTTGAGGCGTCCGGAGCGCGCGTTGCCGCCTAAGCATCCAGAGTCGGCTGTGGTGCGGCGCTGCGGCGTCGATGAGGCCGGGCGCGGCCCGCTCGCTGGTGCCGTGTACGCCGCGGCGGTTATGCTCGATCCGACCAAACCGATCGTCGGCCTTGCCGATTCAAAAACGCTTTCAGAAAAGCGCCGTATCCAGCTCGAAGCGATCATCAGGCGCGATGCGCTGTGCTACGCCGTTGCGTTTGCTACGGTAGACGAGATTGATCGCTTAAACATCTTGCAGGCGACCCTGCTGGCGATGAAACGTGCGGTCGAGTCTCTAACCTTGGCACCCGACGCTGTGATTGTCGATGGGCTCCACATTCCGCAACTGCGGCTCCCCGCTACGGCAATGATTGATGGCGACCAACACGTCGCCGAAATTTCGGCAGCGTCCATTCTGGCCAAGAACGCGCGGGATCGTGAGATGGTACGTTTATGTAGCGTGTATCCCGGCTATGGATTCAGCCGCCACAAGGGATACGGTACGAGATTGCACATAGAGGCGCTTCAAGCTCAAGGACCTTGCGCCATCCATCGAACGAGCTTTGCACCGGTGCGTGCTGCGGCTACTCAGCAAGCACTTTTGAAAGTCGCCATTTGATGGGCATCTTCAGGCAAAAATGTCTGGAACACCGCGCCCCTGCTGGTGTTTGCTAAGTATTTCAGATGACTCCTCCTCCGACTGTCATCCGCTCACGCGACAACCCGATTGCAAAGTCGTTGATCGCGCTGGCGCACTCATCACGGGAGCGCAAGAAAACCGGCCGTACGGTGCTCGATGGTGCTCACCTAGTCGACGCGTTCCTACAATCAGGTCGTTTGCCGGAGGTCGTTGTGATTCGCGAATCGAGTGTGGGATCGGCGGACGCAATTGATTTGTGCAAGCAACTGGCCGCGTTTGGCATCCGACCGGCCATCGTCACCGATGTGCTCGTTGCAGAGGCTTCACAGCTTGAGTCTGCCGCCGCCATCATGGCGATTGTTGCAACTCCACAAGCGCAGTCGATTCCGCTGGATGCTACCGCCGTACTTGTCCTAGACAATGTTCAGGATCCCGGAAACGTTGGGGCGATGTTGCGCTGTGCGGCTGCCTTCGGCATTCCCCACGCCCTTTTGGGCACTGGTACAGCATTCGCCTGGTCGCCAAAGGTTTTACGTGCAGCGCAGGGCGCGCATTTTGTCGTCAACATTGTTGAGGGCGCCAACGTCGCGGCGTTTCTTGCGACATACCGAGGGACTTCGGTCGCAATGGTTGCGGATGCGTCGAACACGGCCAGGCTCGGTGATGTTGACCTGTGCGGGCCGGTCGCCATACTCGTCGGCAACGAGGGCGCGGGTTTGTCGGACGAGACCATCGCCGCCGCAACCGCGCGCGTAACGATCCCGATGCCCGGACAGATGGAGTCGCTGAACGCTGCGTCGTGCGGCGCGATTGCGATGTATGAGTTATGCCGGCAACGGCAAGCGCCACCGCGCGCACCCGACTAAAGGCGAAGATCGATGCAAGACGCGCAACAAACCACGAACCAAGCCATGCCCGCGACCCGCAACTATCGTTTTTTTGATCTGGTGATGGTCGGGTTTGTCACCGTATTCATCTGTTCGAATCTGATCGGCCCGGCAAAACCAGCGCAGCTTGATTTGCCGCTGATCGGTGCGTTTACGTTTGGTGCGGGCGTACTGTTTTTCCCCATGTCCTACGTGTTCGGCGACATCCTCACCGAGGTCTATGGCTATGCCCGTACGCGTCGGGTGATTTGGGCTGGCTTTGGTGCGATGGCGTTCGCCGCGTTGATGGCTTGGGTGGTGGTATCGCTGCCGCCGGCACCGGGTTGGCCCAACCAAGCCGCCTACGAAACTATCTTCGGCCAAACGCCGAGAATTGTGTTTGCGTCGATGCTGGCTTACGCCTGCGGCGAGTTCGTCAACTCGTTCGTGCTGGCAAAGATGAAGCTTGCTGATGGCGGCAAGCGCATGGGCTGGCGCTTTGTCGCATCGACCTTCTTTGGGCAGGGCGTTGATTCGCTGATTTTTTATCCGGTTGCGTTCTACGGCGTTTGGGGCAACGATCTGCTGCTGAAGGTGATGGCCGCACAGTGGGGCTTGAAGGTGCTAGTCGAGGTTGTGTTGCTACCCATCACGATTCGCATCGTCACCGCCCTCAAACGCGCCGAGCATGAAGACCACTTTGACCGCGATACCAACTTCACACCGTTTTCGCTCAAGACATGATTGATTTGATTGGTTCAATTGCGGCGTTCCTGACGACCGTCGCCTTCGTACCGCAGGTGGTTAGGATATGGCGGTCACGGAGTGCGGCAGACATTTCGCTGCCGATGTACGTCGTGTTCACGCTCGGCGTGATTCTATGGCTTGTCTACGGCATATTGCTTGGCGCGATGCCAATCATCATCGCCAATTGTGTGACCTTACTGCTATCAGTATCGGTGGTGGCAATGAAACTCCGTTGGGGATAGTGACTGTGTCGCAACTCAAACAACGCGCAAAAAAAGAAAAACGGCTCACAATTTCTCGTGAGCCGTTTGAATTTTGGTAGGGCGTGGCAGATTCGAACTGCCGACCAACGGATTAAAAGTCCGCTGCTCTACCGGCTGAGCTAACGCCCCAACATATTCCTCGGCAGTATTTGTTTTGTTACCGTGGAAAGCCGGAAATTATAGCCGGATTCGGGAGCTCGGTCAAACGCGCATCATCGCGCGAACTTAGTTTTCAGCATTTCGAAGCAAGCTCGCAGACTTTGCGCTTCGCCGCCGTCTGGTCGGCCAGGGCGGGGCTTGAGGTTCCAAGAGAACGTATCAATATGAATCCACGCCTGCCCCTGCGGAATGAACCGTTCGAGGAACAGTGCTGCGGTCACAGCCCCAGCTTGCGGACCGCCTGTATTTACGATGTCGCCGATGTTGCTCTTGATCATGTCGTGGTAGGGCTGCCAAAGCGGCATGCGCCAGATCGGGTCTTGCGCGGACGCTGCGGCCGTCTGCAGCGCATCAAACCAAGCGTCGTCGTTGGCAAACGTCGCGGGCAATTCCGGGCCTAGCGCAACGCGTGCGGCGCCGGTGAGCGTGGCGAAATCGATGATGAGTTCCGGTTTTGATTCGGCAGCCAGTGCGAGCGCGTCGGCCAACACCACGCGTCCCTCAGCATCAGTGTTGCCAATTTCAATCTTGAGTCCTGCGCGTGTCGAGACGATCTCGCCGGGTCGGTAGGCGTTGCCCGCGATAGCGTTCTCGACTGCGGGCACCAGCATGTGCAACGAGACCGGTAGCTTGGACTGCATGATCAGGCGCGCCAAGGCGAGCGCGTGGGCGCCGCCACCCATGTCCTTCTTCATCTGCCGCATTCCATCTGCGCCCTTGATATTTAGGCCGCCTGTGTCGAAACACACGCCCTTGCCGACGATGGCAATGCGTGGATGTGATGGGTCACCCCAGGTGATTTCGATGAGGCGGGGAGGGCGGTGACTCGCGCGGCCGACCGCATGGATGGCTGGAAAATTCTCCGCGAGCAAATCGTCGCCAACGATCTCACGAAACGTGCCGCCAAACTCAGCGGCGAGTTGCCGCGCCACCTGTGATAGATGTTGTGGCCCCATGTCTTCGGTCGGCGTATTGACCAAGTCGCGCGTGAGTGCAATTGCGTCAAACATTTGCTGCGCGCGCGTCGTCTCCGCAGACGGCGCCATCGACAGGCGCGACATTGGCTTCGCTGAGGATTTATAGCGCGAGAACTGGTAGGTGCCGAGCAGCCATGAAAGCGCACACGCGTAGTCGCCCATTGTTTGTGGGGCAGCTAACTTGTAGGTGCCGTTCGGAAGTGCTGACGGCAAATGTGCCAGCGCGAAAATATCACTCGCTGATTTAATGCCGACGATGACGGCGGCGACTCTACCCACCGCATCAGGCACGACGGCAAAGGTGTAGGGTGCGGCGGTAAAGCTGGTCGCATTCAGCCAATTGCGCGTCGGCTCGTCCGTATTCTGCAAAAATGCGGCAAGCGCTGCTGCAGTGACGGTATGCAGCGGGATGGCATTGTTGTTGTCTTCGAGCAAGAGCATGGGGATGGAATTTCCAGAATGGGTGTTAATAGAAGATGCCGACCAAGGCTCCGCAGGACAGTGTGGCGAGAGTCCCAGAGACAAGGCATTTGTAACCAAGATTAATGATTTCTGGACGACGCTCAGGGCACATGGTGCCCATGCCGCCAATCATGATGCCGAGCGACGCAAAGTTGGCAAATCCGCATAACGAGTAGGTCATCATCACACGGCTGCGCTCAGACAGCTCGGTAGGCGACAATTTCACCATGTCGAGATAGGCGATGAATTCGTTGAGAACGGTTTTGGTGCCCATGAGTGCGCCCGCCGTTTGTGATTCCGCCCACGGAATTCCTGTCAGCCACACGATTGGTGCCATCA
>JAYVUH010000088.1:0-7076 GCA_043788115.1 Burkholderiales bacterium | reverse complement strand
CTCGTGCGGTAGCCCGGCAACGCACCTTCGTCGCATGCCTAGCCGCTGCCCCAATCTCTCCACAATCTGAACCAAAGCAACTTAATCAGACCCTCCCTAAATGACCGACTGTTTTCGCTCGCAGGAACGCAACATTCTTTTTCGCCGCATCGAGGGGATCACGGCGGACACGCGCTCGCTGGACACGCGGGTCGGCGGCCATGAGCTGATTTGCCATTTCAATAACAGCTTGCGCGAAATCTGCGGCCTCCAGCCCGCAAAATCCACCGCCAACATCTTTCAACGCACGCTCTGCAAGTTTGGCATTCATGGAGACTTCCGTGCACCCAAATGAAAAATTGATCCGCGACTTTTACGCGGCGTTTGCGCTGCGCGACGCCGACGGAATGGCGCGTTGCTACCATCCTGACATCGTCTTCACCGATCCGGCGTTTCCATTGCTCAAAGGCAACGACGCTGGCGCCATGTGGCGCATGTTGGTTTCACGGGGTAAAGACTTGCAGCTCACGTTGGTGGAGGCTTCCGCGGATGACGATGGCGGCCGCGCCATCTGGGAAGCGCGTTACACGTTTTCGCAGACCGGGCGGCCAGTCGTCAACCGCATTCGCGCCGCCTTCGCGTTCCGTGACGGCTTGATCGTACGTCACGTCGACCAGTTTCCCTTCTGGAAATGGTCCCGTCAGGCGCTGGGACCCATCGGCGTGCTACTGGGATGGTCAGGGCCACTCAAGAGCCTGGTACGTAAGAAGGCGGCCGCATCGCTCGCCGCTTTCATCGCCAAGAATCCGGCGAACTAGCCTACCGCTGTTTCGCTCGCCGGCTTGCGCAACATCAGAATGTTGCCGCCGACTGAGAGCGCGACGCCAACCGTGGTCATCCAGCCCCATTCGAATTTCTCAAAAAATATCGACACGACGAGTGCCACCACCGGCACCATCACGCCGACGTACGATGAACCGGCCGCACCAATGCGCTTGAGCAAGGTGAGGTAGCAGGCGAAGGTGATGATGGACCCGAATATCGCCAGATAAATCAGCGTAGCGATATAGGGCATGGTCCAGACGATCTCCAGTGGCCGCCCGATCGCCATCGCGTAAGCCAGCGCGAGTGCGCCGCCATAAAGCATTCCCCAAGCCATCGACGGCCAGGTCGCAAAGCCGCGTTTCTGGGTGCGCATTGCCACCATGCTGCCGGCACTCGCCGCCAGCACTGACAAGATGGTGAAGATGACGCCCAGTTCAAGGTTACGGCTCGACGAAAGCTTACCGAACTCGCTCCAGAAGACGCAGACGATGCCCGCAATCCCCAGCGTGGCGGCGACCGTCACGCGCATGGTCACCGGTGTGCCGAAGAACAAACGCGAGGCCAGCATGTTGATCATCGGGCTGGCTGAATAGCCGACGGCGACCATTCCAGAAATGATGTAGAGCTCAGCATGGTAGACAAAGATGTAGCTGATGCAGAACATGCCGGCGCCAAACAAAAACAGATCGACGTGTCCGGAACGCGAAAACGAAAGCGCGTATCCGCGCCAGCGGCAAAACACGAACAGCGCCCCTGCTGCGATTAGAAACCGATAGGCAACGGACAGCTCCGGCGCGACGCTACCGAGTTGAAACGTGATGGCGATCCACGTCGAGCCCCAGATAAGGACACAGACGGCGAACAACTGGAGATTGGAGAAGTGCAAGGCGCGGCCGATGAAAGAAGCGGGGAAGCAAGGAAGAGGGTGCGCGACGCGCACCCTTTCATTGAAGCAGCTTGATTACTTGGTGATTCCCATCTGCCAAAGCACGAACGAGTAGGTGACCGCGATCTCCTTCAAGTAGTCGTATCTACCCGATGCACCGCCGTGACCAGCTTCGAGATTGGTCTTGAGCAACAACGGATTGGTATCTGTCTTGAGCGTGCGCATTTTTGCGACGTATTTGGCGGGCTCCCAATACATCACCTGGCTGTCGTTGAGCGATGTCTCAACCAGAATAGCGGGGTAGGCGCCGCGCTTCAAATTCTCGTAGGGAGAGTAGGAGCGCATGTATTTGTACGCCTTCTCTTGGTTGGGATTGCCCCATTCAAGATATTCACCGACCGTCAGCGGCAGTGTTGCGTCGAGCATGGTGTTCATCACATCCACAAACGGCACTTGCGATACCACTGCCTTGAACAGCTCCGGGCGCATGTTTGTGACCGCGCCCATCAACAGCCCGCCAGCACTGCCGCCCTGGATTGCGAGTTTGGATGACTCGGTGTACTTCTGCGCAATCATGTGTTCGGCGCTGGCAATGAAATCGGTAAAGGTGTTCATCTTCTTCATCATCTTGCCGTCATCATGCCACTGCTTGCCCATCTCGCCGCCGCCGCGAATGTGCGCGATTGCATAGATCACGCCCCGGTCAAGCAGTGCAAGACGGCCTGAACGAAACCCGAGCGGCATCGAAATGCCGTACGAACCATAGGCATACAACAAGGTCGGCTGCGCAACGCCTGCTTTGCGCAGGGACTTCTTATAGACGATCGAAATCGGCACCATGATGCCGTCTTTGGCCTTCGCCATCACTCGCTCAACCTGATACTCCTCGGGCTTGTAGCCGCCAAGCACCGGTTGCTGCTTTTTAAGAATGCGTTCTCGTTTGGCCAAATCGTAGTCAAACACGGAGTTGGGTGTCACCAGCGAGCCGTAGTTGAAACGATATAGCTTGGCGTCGAACTCGGCATTCTGGCCGGGACTCGCGTCGTAGGCGGCTTCCGGAAACGCGATGTCGTGCGGCTTCATGGTCTTCATATCGAACACGCGCAACTGCGGCAGCCCGGCTTTTTTCTCAACCGCAACGAAGAAATCTTTGAAGACGTCGACGCCGTCGAGCTTGACGTCTCTGCGGTGGGGAATGATTTCCTTCCATGTCTTGCTGTTGGCCTTCATGGAAATCGGCGCCTGCACCAGCCGCGAGTTGCGACCTTTGTCGTTGGTGACGATCAGAAACGACTTTTCATGATGGTCAATCGAGTATTTGATGTTTTCTTTGCGTTTCGCATAGACACTAAATTCGCTCTCGGGCTTGTTCGCGTCAAGCAGGCGCTGTTCGGTCGTCTCTGACGATTCGCTGGAAACGATGATGTAGGCGCGACTACGCGTCGATTCGATTCCAACGTTGTAGAGCTCGTCCTTTTCCTCAAACAGCAGCTTGTCGTCTTTCGCACCGAGCGCATGGCGATAAACTTGATTGCTGCGCTTGGTCGTCGCATCTTCCGTCACGTAAAACAGCGTCTTGTTGTCGTTCGCCCATGCGACCGAGGTCACGCGTTCAATTTTGTCGGCGAGCAATTCACCGGTCTCAAGATTCTTGAACTGCAAGGTGTACTGGCGAAAGCCGGTGAAATCGATTGAGTAGGCGAGCCATTTGTTGTCGGGGCTGACCGCCATGTTGCCAATCGCCATGTATGGCTTGCCCTTGGCGAGCTCGTTACCATCGAGCAATATCTCTTCTTTCGCCTCGATGCTGCCCTTTCGACGAATGGTGATCGGATACTGCTTGCCCTCCTCGGTCTTGGAGACATACCAGTAGCCACGCATAAAGTATGGGACGCTGTCGTCGGTCTCTTTGATGCGGCCGAGCATGTCTTTGTAGAGCTGCTCCTGAAACGGCTTGAGGTGTCCGATCACCGAATCAAGGTAAGCGTTCTCCGCTTTCAAATACTCCGTGACAGCCGGATTCGCTTTGTCACGCAGCCAGAAATAGTCATCAACACGTTTGTCGCCAAACTTCTCGAACGTCTGCGGAATCTTCTTGGCGACGGGTGGCATGGCTGGTGTCGTGGCGGGTGTCATCTTGTTAGGAGCGGTGGGTGGCGTTGGTGGCGTCGCGGTGGATGCCGGGGTGGCCGATTGTGCGAAAGACGGCGTCGGCAGCATCAGGGCGCTGCAAAAGGCCGCAACGAGGGCGGTGCGGGAGCATGGTGCCATTACAACCTCTGAAGTGAAGCGAGGGCTTCATTATAGAGTCGCTCTCCGCCTGCGGCATTTCCCGGTGAGCGCCGGGAGCTTACGAATTGATACAAAGTGGGCGTAAACCGAGGCAATGCCGGGCCGTTATCCGCTGAGGCAGACACAAAAGAGGCAAAGATCAAGTCCGTGCTGCCCGCCTTGCACCCAAGCATCTCAGCCATTAACCATTGAATAGGACATACCATGAACATCAAGACACTCATTGCCGCCGCCGCGCTAGCGTCCATTTCCGCAACCATCGCTGGGACGGCATTCGCACAAGCACCTGCTCCCGGCACCAACACACCGGCGATCGACAAGCGCGACGCCAAGCTCGACGCCAATATCGCCGCTGCCAAAGCCGACGGTACCGTTACCAAGAAAGAGCGCGCCAAGTTGACGGCCGAAGAGAATCGCAATAGCAAAGTGATTCATCACAAGAAGCACAACGCCAAGACCGACGCACCGGCAACGGCGCCTGCAACGAAGTAAATTTGCATCTCTCTGCACCGCGCGGAGAAAACCCCGGACGGTGCCGTCCGGGGTTTTTTATTGGTATCCGAAATGTCCTGCGGGAATCAGCCAGTCAGCCGACCGGGAGAATCCATTGATGCTGCGGCGATTGGGCGCGATGAGTGGCGCTAAGGGAAATTACCTTGCGTCGAAAAGCTGGTCAATCAGCAAGAAGTCGCCCCAACGCCGCCATTCGCAGGCGATTTCCAATTCGCTCTAAAGCGGTCATCACAAATTATGGTGTTGTTCGAAACGGTTCATCGTCGAACAGTAGCGCAAACAGCGCTCTCGCGTTCGGTGTCATGTTTTTTGGATCCGGCCAGTGCACCTCACTCTTCGGAACCAGCAAGCGCCCGTATACGGCGTGATAGACACGCTTCACCACGCCGGGTGAAACCTCCTCGCGATCGTAACCGGGGAAAAAACCCAGCAACTGGTAGCCCGCACTTTCAAGCGTGCGTTGAACATGCGGGATGCTCAACGTTGCGAGAGCGTAATGAAACTGGGCGCCTATCGCGAGGCCAACATTGTCTGCGTCGGTCAAAATCTGCACCGATAGCTTGGTGCCGCGATGCGCCGGCGCCAGCACCAACAGGCGGCCGTAAATCGCCAATGAATCGACCTCGCGCTCGACCGACCAGAGACCGACCAATTCACCATTGAATGTTATCGGCACCGCAAGAATGTCCTTGTCGCCCTCGCCGTCCAGGCAGACCTTGTGCTCGTAGAATTCATTCTGCAAGTAGGCACTAGCTACTCCAATGGAAATTGCCGGATGCCATTCACGCAGGCATTTGATCATTGGCGCGACCAGCGCGCGATCAAGTCGTACCCATTGGAAGCCCGCTGGGAGCGGTATCAGCTTGGCGAGTTCGTGAATCTGCGGCCACTTCATCGCGCACCCCGGTTGGCCGCATCTTGGGGGAACAACGCCTCAAACAAGGCGCGCGCTTTGGGCGTCATGTTGGCCGGATCAGGCCGGTGCAATTCTTCGTCTGGCACTAGCACCTTGGTGTACACGCCTTCAAACACGCGCTTCACTACTCCCGGTGCGACTTCTTCACGGTCGTAGCCTGAGGTAAAGCCGATCAGCTTCCAGCCCGCTTTCTCCAACGAGTACTGCATATGCGGAATCTTCAACGTCGCCAACCCGAAAAAGAACTCGGCACCCATCGCGTTCCCCGCCAGCTCTGCCATCGGAATCACAGTCGACGCGAGCTTCGCACTGCGATGCGCAGGTGAGATCACGATTAGCCGCGCGTATAAGGTTAGCGCTTCGGGCACTTGCTCCCATGACCACATGCCGACAATGTCGGCACCATGCCGGAACAGCGCCACCAGAATCCCCTTCTCGTCTTCGCCATCCATGCAGACGTGTTGGTGATAAAAATCTTCACGAAGGTAGCAACTACCCCCGCCGACCGCGATATCCGGGTGCCATTCCTTGATCGCATCAATCAACGTGGGTATTTCATTGCGCTGCAATTGCGAGAGGGAGTAGCCCGCGGGCAACTGCACCATGGAAGCAAACTGCTCGATCGTTGGCCACTTCATTGTTGTTCAACGCCGGTTGGGTTGGGAGGGCACCAAGTTCTTGGGGTGGGCGAAAGCAAGCAGCGTTTGGCTGCATCAATGACCGCTTACGGGAGACGCGACCGGCTGCTTCTGGCCGACTCCGGACATCCAAGTCTACCCAAACCTGCAACTCATCCCACGTCATATTCCGACCGGCGGAGCACCTATAGCTGGGACTGTCCCACGGTGATTTCCGGGTAACCTATTTTGTTGGTGGGTAAAATATGGCCTCTACCTACAATTCGCCTCCTAGATCATGTTCGTCGCGACGTCCCCAACCGCTTCATCCAAAGCCGAGCTGTACACGGATCTGAACAAGCAACTCGCCAGCCTGTTACACGGCGAGCGCGACTTCATCGCCAACGCGGCTAATTTCTCGGCGCTGCTGTTCAACCTGCTGCCTGATCTGAACTGGGCTGGCTGCTACCTGATGCGCGGAAACGACTTGATCCTCGGGCCGTTTCAAGGAAGGCCGGCTTGTGTGCGCATACCCGTGCTGCCGACGCCACGAGGCGTGTGCGGCAATGCCGCGTTTCACCGCAAAACCTATCTGGTGCCGAATGTGCACGAGTTTCCGGGGCACATTGCCTGTGACTCGGCGTCCAACTCTGAAATTGTAGTACCCATCGTGAGCAACGACGCGGTGATTGGCGTGCTCGATATCGATTCACCAACGCTCAACCGTTTTGACGCTGAAGACCAAGCGGGCATTGAGGCGCTGGTGGAGACATTCACCACAGCAACGGATCTTCCCAGCGTGCGATAAAGCGTAAAACTCGGCTATTGGCGGGCATTTACAGACAGTTTTGCTCCAAAACGCCCGCCAATAGGTGCGTTTCATATTTATGCGCTTGCTGTATTCATTTACAGCGCACCTGTCCAAGCGTAACATTTCGCCATGTCGGTTTCTTCGCTGCTTGTTGACTTCAACTCCTACTTCGCCTCGTGCGAGCAACAAGATCGCCCTGAGCTGCGCGGACGCCCGGTCGGCGTGGTGCCGATGCTG
>JAYVUH010000087.1:0-8875 GCA_043788115.1 Burkholderiales bacterium | reverse complement strand
GCGAAGGATTCCAGAAAACTGCGATCGTGACTGATGGTGAGCACCGCACCGCTAAATGATTTGAGCGTGTCTTCCAGCCAGGAGATTCCGTCGAAATCGAGATGATTGGTTGGCTCATCAAGGAACAACAGATCGGGAGCACCGGCGATGGCGCGAGCCAGCGCAACGCGCTTCTTCATCCCACCAGAGAGGGTATCGACACGCAGGCTGCCATCCATTCCTAGCCGCGACAGCACTTCGGCGACGCGTACCGTGGCGTGCCAGTCCTCATCGCCTTCGTGCTCATTGATCGCTCCCTCAGTGACAACTTCCTCGACGGTGACGCCATCGGCGAAGCTGGGTTCTTGCGAAACGTTGGCAAAGCGCACGCCTTTTTCGCGCACGACTTCGCCGTCGTCGGGCGCGATCTCACCGGCAAGGATACGGATCAAGCTCGATTTGCCCGCACCATTGCGGCCGATCAAGGCGATGCGCTCGCGGCGGTCAATGGAGAATTCGATATGGTCGAGCAGGGCGACGTCGCCGAAGGCGAGGGCAAGGGACTTACAATTGATCAGCGGCATGCAGAAGACAACCTTTAAGCGAACGGAGGTAAGTATGAAGTGCAGAGTCGGCCGAGTTGGCCCTGAAGCCGCTATTTTCGCCTACAAATCCTGTTACATCTCACCGCTTGTTTGTGCACATTGTCGGCGTAACCTTAATTTGTGCAATCGGGGGCTCGGTTGCTAGCACCTCTTAAATTCAACACGCATGGAGATGTTCATGAAAAAAATTGCTGAAATGACTGCGGCCTTGCTGCTCAGCGCGAGCGCAATTGTCGCTTTCGCCCAAACACCACCCACGCCGCCCACCGACGGCAAAGCGGGTGCCGGCCGGATGCGCGATTGTTCGAAGATGGAAGACGCGGACAAACGCGGTCACTGTGAAAAGCGTCAGGCTGCCATGAAAGCGGCTTGGGAGAAGTGTAAAGACAGGCCTGAAGGCAAAGAGCGTCGAGAGTGTATGCATGACACCATGCCCAAGCCACCGGAAAAGAAATAGTTATCGTATCCCGCGCCTCGGCGGGTGATGGGGCTTCGCCGGACGATCGGCGAAGCCCCTTTTTCTTGTTTTTTAGGGCGCCATCATCAGCGGCTACAATTCCGGTCGAGTTCTTCGTTCAGCCCGAACTTAGCCAAAAGTAGCCAAATGCGAACTGTCACTGTAGCCGCCACGCAGATGGCCTGCGACTGGAATGTCGAGGCCAATATCGCGCGCGCGGATAAACTAGTTAGGCAGGCTGCGGCGGCTGGCGCAGAAATCATCCTCATTCAGGAACTTTTTGAGCGCTGCTATTTTTGCCAAAAACATGTTCCAGCATACCTAGAATTTGCCACGCCGGTCGCGAACAACGCTGCAGTGAACCACTTTCAGGCGTTGGCGAAGTCACTGGGCGTGGTGCTGCCGATTAGTTTTTACGAGCGCGCCAACAATGCGCTGTTCAACAGCGTGGCGATTATTGATGCGGACGGCGCGATGCTCGGGGTGTACCGCAAAAGTCATATCCCCGACGGGCCGGGCTATTCGGAGAAGTACTACTTTTCGCCCGGCGACACTGGCTTCAGGGTTTGGAAAACGCAGTTCGCCACGATCGGCGTCGGGATTTGCTGGGATCAGTGGTTCCCAGAGTGCGCGCGCAGCATGGCACTACAAGGCGCGGAGATGTTGCTGTATCCGACTGCGATTGGCAGTGAGCCGCACGCCCCGACCATCAATTCGAGCGCGCACTGGCAGCGCGTTCAACAGGGCCACGCAGCCGCGAATGTCATGCCGCTGGTCGCCTCCAACCGGGTCGGGCGCGAAACGGAGCAGGACTCGGCCATTACGTTCTATGGCGCATCGTTCATTGCGGATGAATCCGGCACCAAGGTTGCCGAAGCTGATGCCACCTCTGAGACGGTACTGGTGCATACCTTTGAGCTCGATGCGCTGGCAGAGAAACGGCTTGCTTGGGGTGTCTACCGTGACCGGCGGACTGATCTGTACGGCGGGCTGTTGACCAAAGATGGTTTCGGTTCGTGATTGGCAAGGTGTTGAGGCACCGAAAAGCCCCTCAACGCCGTTTCGTCGACTGCCTCTGGCGATTGCCCCCTTTGGAAAAGGGGGCAGCATTGTGGTGCGGCTTGCATCATCACGGCTGGGGGATTTGCGGCGTTCAATTGCACAACAGCATCCGCAGTGGGTACCTTGAATGAGTTTCGCCTTCCCACAACGGCTTATCTCAACCCCGCGCACAGACGGCTTTCGCATGCCCGCCGAATGGGAGCCACATGCAAAGACCTGGATGGTGTGGCCTGAGCGCCCCGATAACTGGCGTCTTGGCGCCCAACCTGCACAAGCGGCATTCACTGCAGTGGCGAACGCGATTGCGGCATTTGAGCCGGTGATGGTTGCGGCAAGCGCCGCACAACTCGCCAATGCCTCTGCCGCGCTGGGCGCGCGCGACACTGCAAATCCCATCCGCGTCGTTGAAATTGAAACCGATGACGCTTGGTGTCGGGATACCGGCCCAACATTTGTCGTTAACGGGTCCGAGGTTCGCGGTGTCGATTGGAGGTTCAACGCGTGGGGCGGGGCGAACGGCGGGCTATACGCATCATGGGATCGCGATGACGCGGTTGCGGGGAAAATCTTGGCCATCGAGAATCTTGCCCGGTATCGGACCGAAGGATTTGTGATGGAAGGCGGTGCGATCCATGTTGATGGGGAAGGCACATTACTTGTCACCGAAGCGTGTCTGCTCAATGCCAATCGCAACCCGCATCTTGGTCGCACTGAGATTGAAGCGACGTTGCGCGATTACCTTGCCATTGAAAAAGTCATCTGGCTGCCTCGCGGGATATTCAACGATGAGACCGATGAACATATCGACAATATGTGCTGCTTTTGCGCGCCCGGAGAAGTATTGCTGGCGTGGACCGACGACCAGAACGATCCGCAGTACGCTTTCTCGGTGGCCGCGCTGAATGCTCTTGAAACCGCCGTGGACGCGAAGGGAAGAGCAATCAAAGTTCACAAGCTGCCCCTGCCAGCCGTCATGACGGCAACGGCGGGGGAAGTGGCGACCCTCGCTATGGGGGACGCCATCGAACGGCCCACATCCAATCGGCTTGCAGGTTCGTACATTAATTTCTACTTGTGTAACGGGGGGGTGATCGTGCCGAAGTTTGACGACCCAAACGATGATGTGGCGGCGCAGATTCTCGCGGATTGCTTTCCAACTCGACGAGTTGTGCAGTTGCCCGGCCGCGAAATTCTGTTGGGCGGCGGAAACGTGCATTGCATCACTCAGCAGCAGCCTGCGATCGTGCTGGGCCGCCTACCGGCGCAGGCCGCGCCAAAATCACCACGTTCGTGAAAATAATCGATTGAAGCCGACCATCTCCCCACACGGCCCCGGTTATGTTTTGCAGCAGGTCCGTGCGTGAAACACGTGCTTGTCCTATTTCCTCAGGCGGCGGATTTCCTGCAGTTACAGCGGTTGTCCCCGCTGGGCGCTCAGGGCTATCGGTTCTATCACGAAGGCTTTGACCTGTTTCAATTTCCGTCGAACGCAAACTTACTTTGGTTTGATATTTATACGTTTGTGGCTCGGCTTGCGGAAAAATATCGGACAATTAGACTCGACGCCATCATCTCCAGTCACGAGCAGTTCGGCGCACTGGCTGCGAGCCTGCTCGCCGAACGAATCGGGTTGCCCGCAATGTCAACGCGTGCGCTCTTGAATGCGCAACACAAGGCACTTGCGCGGCAGCTACTGCAACGTCATGTGCCCGATGCGACAGTACCATTTGCGACCTTTCCCTACACGGTCAAATCGGCCAGTGAAATTGCCTTGCCATTCCCGTTCTACACCAAGCCGATTAAGGCTGCTTTCTCAGTCTTGGCGCGCCGTGTCGACAGTTTTGCGGAATTGCAGCAGCACATCAACTTCCATCCTTGGGAAACGTTCATCATCAAACGCTTGGTGCGGCCGTTTAACGACGTTGTTGCGCGCCTCGGGGTGAGTGAGATAGACGGACACCAGATGCTCGCCGAGCAGCTGATTGACGGTGTCCAGGTCAATGTGGATGGTTTTGTCGAGCGGGGCCGGATACACGTCCTTGGTGTCATCGATGCGCTGATGTACCCGGGAACCGACGCTTTTCTGCGTTGGGAGTATCCGAGCCGTTTGGCGAAGCCGTTTCTCGACCGCATCCACCACCTGACCGAAGCGGCAGTTGCGGCATTAGGCATTGACCACGGACTGTTCAATGTTGAGTTGCGGCTGGACGAACAGACGGGGGCTTGCAAAGTGATTGAGGTTAATCCGCGTATGGCAAGGCAGTTTTCCGATATGTATGAGGCTGTGGATGGCATCAATTTGCACGCGCTGGCGATTCGGCTGGCGCTCGGCGAGCCGTCGGACATCGCGCGACTGCGGGCGAGCGGCGGCAAGCGCAAATTTGCGACCAGCTTTGTCTATCGCCGCTTCGACGGCAGACCCCAAGACCATTTCCCCGCAGCAGCCGACATTGCGGCACTGGCCAAATTTGATCCCAACGCGCAGCTCATCACCTTCGAAAAGCGTGGCGGCGGACTCAAACGCGAGTTGCGTTGGCTGCAAAGCTACCGTTATGCCTTGCTAAACATGGCGGCAGATTCGGCAGCGGAACTGACCGAAAAGTACCAACGGGCGTCGGCGATTTTGGGGTTTCCGACGCATCCTTGACGCTGATCATTTCGCGATACGTGGATAGGCGGAGCGGTCAGCTAAAATAGCGGCTTGTTCAACGCTGCCTTCTATTGCCATGTCCGCCGCTTCTGTCAAGCCTGCCGCCAACGTTCCAACCGTCTCCGAAATCCGTCAGGCCTTCGTCACGTTTTTCGAGTCCAAAGGCCACACCCACTTGGCGTCCTCATCGTTGGTGCCGCATGACGATCCGACGCTGCTCTTTACCAACGCTGGGATGAACCAGTTCAAGGACGTGTTCCTAGGCTATGAAAAGCGCGATTACGTTCGCGCCGTAACCTCCCAGCGCTGCGTGCGCGCAGGTGGCAAACATAACGACCTTGAAAACGTCGGCTATACGGCGCGTCACCATACGTTTTTCGAGATGCTCGGCAATTTCAGCTTTGGCGATTACTTCAAGCGCGACGCCATCAAGTACGCATGGGAGCTGCTGACAGTTACCTACAAACTGCCCGCTGAAAAACTCTGGGTGACGGTCTATGCCGATGACGACGAGGCGTACAACATCTGGGCGGACGAAGTGGGTGTGCCAAAGGAGCGTATTGTCCGCATCGGCGACAACAAAGGCGGTAAGTACGCGTCGGACAACTTCTGGATGATGGGCGATACCGGTCCTTGCGGGCCGTGTTCCGAATTGTTCTACGACCACGGCCCGCATATCGCTGGCGGCCCGCCGGGTAGTCCGACTGAAGATGGCGACCGTTACATCGAAATCTGGAATCTGGTGTTCATGCAGTACAACCGCGAAGTTGCCGACGGCCCGATGATTCCGCTGCCGAAGCCATCCGTTGATACCGGTATGGGTCTGGAGCGCCTCTCAGCAGTGTTGCAGCACGTACATGCCAACTATGAGATTGATCTTTTCCAAGCGTTGATTAAAGCAGCGATGCGCGAGACTGGGGAGAAGGACATTACCAACCCCAGCCTGCGCGTGATTGCCGATCATATCCGCGCCTGCGGATTCTTGGTGTGTGATGGTGTGATCCCGGAGAATGCCGGTCGCGGCTACGTGTTGCGGCGTATTGCGCGGCGTGCGATGCGTCACGGCTACAAGCTCGGCCAGAAAAAGCCGTTTTTCTATAAGTTGGTGGATGACTTGGCCGCCGTCATGGGCGACGCATTTCCTGAAATCAACACGCACAAGGAACGTGTCAAAGCGGTGCTCAAGCAAGAAGAAGAGCGTTTTGGCGAAACGCTCGAGAATGGCATGACCATTCTCGATGCCGCACTGTCTGCGGATGCTACGCGGCTGGGCGGCGAAACCGCTTTCAAGCTTTATGATACCTTTGGCTTCCCGGTTGACTTAACGGCTGATATCGGCCGTGAGCGTGGCTTTGACGTCGATATGGTCGGCTTCGATAAGGCGATGTCCGAGCAGCAGGAACGATCGCGCGGCGCTGGAAAATTTGCCGCCAAAGAGAAGCTTGTATACGAAGGGGTCATGACGTCGTTTCGAGGTTACGAATCCCTCTCGGAAGAGGCGCGTGTGGTGGCGCTGTACCGTGGCGGAGCCAAGGTGGATCGTCTGGCCGCGGGTGAGCACGGCGTCGTTGTGCTCGATCGTTCGCCCTTTTACGCTGAGTCGGGCGGTCAGGTGGGCGACAAAGGGGAATTGTCGAAGGCGGGCGTCTGTTTGACGTTGTTCGCCGTTGAGGATACGCACAAAATTCAGGCGGATGTGTTCGGCCACGTTGGCTATGTAAAGACCGGTGAACTTGGCGTCGGTGATAACATCGCCGCGCAGGTCGATACCCACTCCCGCGCTCGCACCGAGCGCCATCACTCCGTCACGCATCTTATGCACAAGGCATTGCGCGAGGTGCTGGGGGATCACGTACAGCAGAAGGGCTCGCTGGTAGACTCCGATAAGACGCGTTTCGACTTCGCGCACAATGCGCCGATGACCAGCGTTGAGATCGCGCAAGTTGAGTCGCTCGTGAACGCCGAGGTTCTCAATAATCAAGCGACCAGTGCCAAGGTAATGGCGCTGGAGGCGGCGCAGAAGACCGGCGCCATGATGCTGTTTGGCGAGAAATACGGCGACGAAGTTCGCGTACTGGAGATCGGCTCATCAAAAGAGCTGTGCGGGGGAACTCACGTCGGCCGCACCGGCGACATTGGTCTCTTTAAGATTGTTAGCGAGGGCGGTGTGGCGGCGGGTGTGCGAAGGGTTGAGGCAGTCGCGGGGTCGGTCGCGTTCGAGTACGTGCAAGCGATGAATCGAGACTTGGAGTCTGCTGCTGCCATGCTCAAGGCGCAGCCGTCAGAACTTAACGTCAAGATTAGCCAGACGCTGGAACACGTCAAGTCACTCGAGAAGCAACTCGCGCAGTTGAAGTCGAAACTAGCAGCATCAGCAGGTGATGAATTGCTCGGACAGGCTCAGGATGTGAACGGCGTGAAAGTACTGTCTGCCAAACTCGAAGGCGTTGACGCAAAGGGCTTGCGTGAAACGATGGATCAACTCAAAGCCAAGCTGAAGTCTGGACTGATTGTGCTGGCCGTCGTCGAAGGCGACAAGGTACAGATCGCCGCGGGCGTGACAGCGGACTTGATCGGCAGATTTAAGGCTGGTGAGCTGGTCAATCATGTGGCTCAGCAAGTCGGTGGTAAGGGTGGTGGCAAGCCAGATATGGCGATGGCTGGTGGCACCAACCCCGCGGGTATTGACGCGGCGCTGGCCTCTGTTGCTGGCTGGGTGTTGACGAAGTAGCGATGTGGCGGAGTAGCAAAGTAGCCCGGAAGGAGCATCGCGGATTCCGGGACGGTTGCTGATGAATCAACCCGCATTTCGCTTCGCTCCATGCAGGCTACGTTGCTGCTGCTGGCTTGGTGTTGACGAAGTAGCGATGTGGCGGAGTAGCAAAGTAGCCCGGAAGGAGCATCGAGGATTCCGGGACGGTGGCTGATGAATCGACCCGCATTTCGCTTCGCTCCATGCAGGCTACGCTGGTGAAGAAGTGTTTATAGGAACTGCAATGATGACCGCTCATGACGTTGTGCTCACCAATCTCCATCAATCCCAGCTTGCGCTTGAGCAGTTGCTGGCCTCGCCAAAAGCGCTTGCCAACATCGCGACGGCCGCTGAAGTGATCGGCAAGTCGTTGGAGGCCGGTGGGCGGGTCTTTTCCTGCGGCAACGGCGGTAGCATGTGTGACGCCATGCACTTCGCGGAAGAGTTGTCGGGTCGTTACCGCAATGATCGCCGGGCGTTGCCGGCGGTGTCGATCAGCGACCCGTCGCACATTTCTTGTGTCGGCAACGACTACGGCTACGACTTTATTTTCTCGCGTTACCTCGAAGCACACGCGCGCAAGGGCGACGTACTGCTTGGCATTTCCACCTCAGGGAAAAGCGCCAACGTGATCAAGGCAGCTGAGCATGCGAAGGCGAATGGCATCCACGTGATCACGCTGACGGGCAAAGCAGAAAGTGCCTTGGGAGCGCTTGCAGATGTCGATGTCATCACGCTCGGTACCAGCGGCTACGCGGACCGCGTGCAAGAGCTGCACATCAAGGTGATTCATATCCTGATTGAGCTTGTTGAGCGACGTTTTTTTCCGGCAAACTATGACGTTAAATAATTGATTTTTAATATTTTATCCCGCAAAATACCAAAACTATTGATTTGCGGGATAAATTTTGGCCGCCCTCAGCGTTCGACCTTTCACGCCAGAACAGAATCGCCTTCGCGCCAACCTCAGTAGCTACTACGAGCGTTGGCTGGACGTCGCGCGAGCGGCCGCTGACCTCGACTATCGGCTAGTCTGGAAAACCGTCAATGGTGTTCGCTACCTCTACGAGATCGTTGACCGTGAGGGGAACGGCAAATCGCTCGGCCGGGAGTCGGAGACCTTGCGCCAACGATTCGAGTCGTTCCAAGTGCGTAGGCTTGCCAACAAGGCCGATCGGGTTGAGATTGACGCGGTGCTTACCGAGACCGGGCGCGTGTACGCGGCGCTTAATCTGCCGATGATCGACGCCGGCGCCGCCGAAGTGTTTCGACGCGCCGACGTGGCGGGGATGATGGGTACCCAATTGCTCGTTGTCGGCACCAACGCGATGGCCGCGTACGAACTTGAAGCCGGTGCGCGCGCGTTTCTC
>JAYVUH010000086.1:0-11023 GCA_043788115.1 Burkholderiales bacterium | reverse complement strand
CATGAGCAAGGCGTCTATCATCGCGATATCAAACCCGCCAACATCATGTACGACCCGGAGACCAAAACACCAAAAGTCGCCGACTTTGGTATTGCGCGCGTCACCGATTCGTCGAAAACCAAGACCGGCATGGTGCTCGGCACGCCGTCGTTCATGTCGCCGGAGCAACTGGCGGGCAAGAAGATCGATGGGCGTTCAGATCTATTCTCGCTGGGCGTCAGCTTCTACCAGATGGCGTGTGGTCGGCTACCGTTCTCTGGCGAGTCGATGACCCAGCTGATGTTCGCCATCGCCAACGAGCATCAGGCGGACATCCGGGAAATCAATCCGGCGCTGCCTGCATGGGTGACCGATTTCATCGAGCAAGCACTGTCCAAAGACCTCGAGCAGCGTTTCCAGAACGGTAACGAGTTTGCCAATGCACTTAAGGCATACCGCCAAATCGGCTGATTGGGGCGAAAATAGCGTATCGAAGACGCCCTTCGGGGCGTTTTCTATTTGTGCATCCACCTGACATAAGTGCCAACATGCCACTCTCCGCCGCCACCGCCCGCAAACCGCTGCATCATCGTGCCATTTCTGCGCGCGGCTACAAACGTGACGATGGGTTGTTTGAAGTCGAGGGACATCTGGTGGACACCAAATCGTATAGTTTCGGGTTGAAAAGCGGCGAACGGTTAGCGGGCGAGCCGGTGCACGAAATGTGGTTACGTATCACCTACGATCTTTCGATGACGATCATCGACGCCGAGGCTGCCTCCGACGCCCATCCCTATCCAGGCTACTGCCAGATGGTTGAACCCGACTACCGCAAACTGATCGGCTGGTCGATGCGGCCGGGCTTTGGTGAAAAAGTGCGCACAACCTTCGGCGGCACCAAAGGCTGCACTCACCTGACCGACCTGATCGGTGTGCTGGCCACCACGGCGTTCCAGAATCTTGCCGGCCAATTTACGCCCGACCCCGAACGCAAGCCTTTTCAACTCGACCGCTGCCACGCACTCGCGACAGACTCCGGCGCGGTCGCCGAGTTCTATCCGAAGTGGTACAAGGTGCCGCCGTTGGCCGGTTCGACTGCCGAGCCGGCCAACGGCGGTTAGCGCCGCTGCGCTGGTAAACTGCACGCCATCGGCCGGAGTTTCCTCGGCCACGCCGTCGTGCCGCTACGTAGAATTTCTTCACGAGAGTCCTCCCATGAACGTCCATGAGTACCAAGGCAAGGAAATCTTGCGCAAATACGGCGTCGCGACGCCACGCGGCATTGCCTGTTTTTCGGTTGATGACGCGGTCAACGCCGCCGAGACCCTAGGCGGCAAGGTCTGGGTCGTCAAAGCGCAAATCCACGCTGGTGGCCGCGGCAAGGGCGGCGGGGTCAAAGTCGCCAAGTCGATTGACGACGTACGCAAGTATGCGAACGACATCCTCGGCATGACGCTTGTTACCCACCAGACTGGCCCCGAAGGCCGCGTGGTCAAGCGGTTGCTGATCGAAGAGGGTGCCGACATCAAGAAAGAACTCTACGTCGGCATGGTGGTTGACCGCGCCTCACAGCGCGTCACGTTGATGGCCTCAAGCGAGGGCGGCATGGATATCGAGCACGTCGCCGAGCATACGCCGGGGAAGATTCACAAATATTCGGTCGACCCAAAAGTCGGGCTGACCAACGCGCAGGCCGAAGAAGCCGCGCGCAAGATTGGCATTCCCGACGTCGCGGTTGCCCAGGGTGCGGCATTCATGCAGTCGCTCTATAAAGCCTTCGACGAATGCGATTGCTCGCTGGCTGAAATCAACCCGCTCATTTATACCGGCGACAACAAAGTGCTGGCGCTGGATGCGAAGCTGAACTTTGATTCGAATGCGCTCTACCGTCACCCCGAGATTGTCGCGATGCGCGATATCGACGAAGAAGACCCTGCTGAAGTCGAAGCATCCAAATTCGATTTGACCTACATCTCACTCGACGGCAACATCGGCTGCTTGGTGAATGGCGCGGGCCTCGCCATGGCCACCATGGACGTGATCAAACTCTACGGCGGCTCGCCTGCCAACTTCCTCGATGTGGGCGGCGGAGCCACTACCGAGAAGGTAACGGAAGCCTTCAAGATCATGTTGAAGAACCCGAATCTGAAAGCGATCCTAGTCAACATCTTCGGCGGCATCATGAAGTGTGATGTGATTGCCAGCGGCGTCATTGCGGCGGCGCGCGAAGTCAAACTCTCGGTGCCGCTGGTGGTGCGTATGAAGGGCACCAACGAAGACTTGGGTAAGCAAATCTTAAAAGACTCAGGTCTGCCCATCATTGCGGCCAACAATATGGCAGAGGCCGCCGAACGCGTGGTTGCCGCGGCTGCCGGCCATAAGTAGAGTCCGTCGTCCCCGCGGAGGCGGGGACCCAGCGGCGTAAGAGAGTTTGGAGAAACAGTTCTGTGTTTACATTCTTGCGAGCGACCGTAATGGGACGCTCTATATTGGAGTGACATCACACCTAGTAAAACGGATTTGGCAGCACAAGCAGGGACAGGTCGCTGGGTTCACAAAGCAATATGAGGTGCACAAGCTGGTTTGGTTTGAACAACACGAGAATGCGGAAAGCGCTATCTCACGAGAAAAGCAGATCAAAAAATGGAACAGGGATTGGAAAATTCGAATGATCGAAGAAAGCAATCCATATTGGAACGATTTGTATTTGACTTTCACAGCTTAACGACACTGGGTCCCCGCCTTCGCGGGGACGACGGTAAATAGAAGGTAATCACGATGTCAATCCTCATCAACAAAAACACGCGCGTCATTACCCAGGGCATTACCGGCAAGACCGGCATGTTCCACACCAAAATGGGCAAGGAATACGCCAACGGTGCCAATTGTTACGTCGCCGGTGTCACACCAAAAAAGGGCGGACAGAACTACGAAGGCATCCCGATCTTTGACACGGTCGCAGAGGCCAAAGCGAAGACCGGCGCGAATGCATCCGTGATCTACGTGCCGCCACCTTACGCCGCCGCCGCGATCGACGAAGCGGTCGACGCAGGCATTGAACTGGTCATTTGTATCACCGAAGGCATTCCAGTGCGTGACATGATCCGTACGCGCGACCGTATGCAGGGCACGGGGACGATTCTGATCGGACCAAACTGCCCCGGCGTCATCACGCCCGACGAAATCAAAATCGGCATCATGCCGGGCCATATCCACAAGAAGGGTCGCATCGGCGTGGTGTCGCGTTCCGGCACATTGACGTATGAGGCGGTCGGTCAGTTGATGGATCTGGGACTCGGCCAATCGTCGTGCGTTGGCATCGGCGGCGATCCGGTCAGCGGTTTGAAGCACATCGATATCATGAAGCTGTTCAACGACGATCCTGACACCGATGCTGTCATCATGGTCGGTGAAATCGGCGGTGACGCGGAAGAAACTTGTGCCCGTTGGATCAAGGACAACATGAAGAAGCCGGTGATTGGTTTCATCGCCGGTGTGACTGCCCCGCCGGGTAAGCGCATGGGCCATGCCGGTGCCATCATCTCTGGCGGCAAAGGTACGGCGCAGGAGAAGTTGGCGGTGATGGAAGAGTGCGGCATCAAGGTCACCAAGAACCCAGCCAAGATGGGTGAGTTGTTGAAGTCTGTGTTGTAGATTTCGAACCAGCCCGTCGTCCCCGCGCAGGCAGGGATCCAGTGGCTTCCGCTGGACAAATTAACGACGCTGGATTCCCGCCTGCGCGGGAACGACGGAGATAGTCAGTGTCCTCACCCTACCCACACCTACTCGCACCGCTCGATCTGGGCTTCACGACGCTGAAAAATCGCGTGTTGATGGGCTCGATGCACACCGGGCTCGAAGATAAGGTCAAAGACTTCCCAAAGCTCGCGGCGTACTTCGCAGAACGTGCGCGCGGCGGTGTCGGCTTGATGGTCACTGGCGGGTTCGCGCCCAACGTTGAAGGTTGGCTGTCGCCGTTTGGTTCGCGGCTCGCATCGAGTAGCGCCGCGCGCTCGCACCGCATCATCACTGACGCGGTGCACGCTGAGGACGGCAAGATTGCGTTGCAAATTTTGCACGCCGGTCGATACGGTTACTCGCCGTTCTCCGTCGCGCCGTCGCGTATCAAGTCGCCGATCACGCCGTTTACACCGCGTGCGCTGTCGGCGGGCGGCATTGAGCGTCAAATAAAATGCTTCGTACGTGCGGGTAAACTGGCGCGCGATGCGGGCTATGACGGCGTCGAGGTGATGGGCTCGGAAGGCTACTTCATCAATGAATTCTTGAGCCTTGCGACCAACAAACGTGACGACGAGTGGGGCGGCACTTACGAGAATCGGATGCGGTTACCGGTCGAAATTGTGCGACGCATGCGCGAGGCGGTCGGCCGCGACTTCATCATCATCTACCGCCTGTCGATGCTCGACCTCGTTCCCGAAGGCCAGTCGTGGGATGAAGTGGTGATGCTGGCGAAGGCAATCGAAAAAGCCGGGGCAACCATTATCAACACTGGCATCGGCTGGCACGAGGCGCGTGTGCCAACCATTGCCACCTCGGTGCCGCGCGGTGCGTTCGCCTGGGTGACCAAGAAAATGAAATCGGAAGTCTCGATTCCGTTGGTGACCACCAACCGTATCAACACGCCGGAAGTCGGTGAAGACATCATCGCCAGCGGCGCGGCGGACATGGTGTCGATGGCGCGGCCATTGCTGGCCGATCCTGATTTCGTCAACAAAGCGGCGCAAAATCGCGCCGCTGATATCAACACCTGCATCGGTTGCAATCAGGCGTGTTTGGATCATGTGTTTCAGCAGAAAGTGGCTTCGTGCTTGGTGAACCCGCGCGCCTGCCATGAAACTGAAATGGTCTTCACCAAGGCGGTGAAGAAAAAGCGCGTTGCGGTGGTGGGTGCCGGACCCGCGGGGCTTGCGTGCTCGACCGAACTGGCGTCGCGTGGTCACGAGGTGACGCTATTCGATAGCGCGTCAGAAATCGGCGGCCAGTTCAATATGGCCAAGCAGATTCCAGGCAAGGAAGAATTTCACGAGACGCTGCGCTATTTCCGCCGCCGCATTGACGCGACCGGCGTGACGCTTACGCTCAATAAACGTGTTTCGGCGGATGACTTGAAGAGCTTCGATGAAGTCGTCGTCGCCACCGGCGTCACGCCGCGCGACCCGAAGATTCCCGGTCAGGATGGGTCGAACGTGTTGAGCTACATCGACGTGTTGTTGCACAAGAAGCCAGTCGGCAAGCGTGTCGCCGTGATCGGTGCGGGCGGCATTGGTTTTGACGTTTCCGAATTTCTGGTCGAAGACCATTCACCGACCATGGACTTGGCGGCGTGGATGCGTGAGTGGGGCGTCGGCGATCCATCGACCTCGCGTGGTGGCTTGGTGAAACCCGAAGTCTCACCAGCCGCGCGTCAGGTTACGCTCTTGCAGCGCAAAGCCACGCAGCCCGGCAAAGGGCTCGGCAAGACCACCGGATGGATTCATCGCGCCGCGCTAAAGAAGAAAAAGGTTGAGATGCTCGCGGGTGTGAACTACGATGCGATTGACGAGCGCGGGCTGCACATCAGCTTCGGTGAGAAGCGCGAAAGCCCAACACTGCTCGAAGTCGATACTATTGTGCTGTGTGCAGGGCAGACGCCGTTGCGCGAGTTGATCGCGCCGCTCGAAGCGGCCGGCATCAAGACGCATTTGATTGGCGGCGCGTTTGAGGCGGGCGAGCTTGACGCGAAGCGGGCGATCGACCAAGGGACGCGCTTGGCGCTCACCGTCTAGCCTCTCCCGGTGTCGCCGAGGTAGTCAGCCGAGGGGCTGACGCGACGCGCCGGTAGCATCAACGGGGCGAGATCAAGAAACTCTAGCAAAGACGGGCGGTTTGGAGCAAAAATGCTTGGAACTGCCGGCCAACGCTAGAGTTTGTTTTTTTTTGTAGTCTCGTTGTACCTGTCTTGATGTTCGTCATGGGGCAACACCGTCAGCCCCGTTATGCTTCAATCTCACCTCGGAAGCGTGCGGCAAGCTAATGCTGCGTTTCCGGATGCGCGCCACGTATCCACACGGACGCCGACAAACTTGAACTCTGGAGAGTTTTTCGATGAACGACCGCGTCACCGTCGCGATTCCGCTGGCTGAAGTCCGCAGCAAAATGAAATCCCGTACCACGCCGAAGGGTCGCCAGATCGATCCCGCCGCGCGCGAGGAAATCGCCGGATTGCTGGCCGGGCGTGAAATCCGCCGCGATCTACTGATCGAATATTTGCATCTCATCCAAGACGGCTACGGCCAACTCTCCGCTGCGCACATGGCCGCACTCGCCGAGGCCCTGAAAATCTCGCAGACCGAGGTCTACGAGGTCGCCACCTTCTATCACCACTTCGATGTCACCAAGGACGGCGACACTGCGCCAGCCGTATTGACGGTGCGCGTGTGTGAAACATTAAGCTGCAGCATGGCGGGTGGCGACGAACTGCTCAAGACGCTCCCTGGCATTCTCGGCCGGGACGTGCGTGTCATCGCCGCCCCTTGCATCGGCCGTTGTGCGGAAGCGCCAGCCGTTTGCGTTGGCCAGAATGCCTTTGGTCACGCGACCGACGCGAACGTCGTTGAGGCCGTACAACTGCATGCGACCGCGGCCGTCGCGCACGTCGCGCACGTGAATCTGAGCGCCTATCTCGCCAACGGCGGCTACCAGACATTGAAGGATGTCGTCGCAGGCACGCGCGATATTGAAGCAACGATTGCCGAGATGGAGCACTCCGGCTTGCGCGGGCTTGGTGGTGCGGGTTTCCCGACCGGACGTAAATGGCGCATTGTTCGCGGTGAAGCGGCGCCGCGCTTGATGGCGGTGAATATCGACGAAGGCGAACCGGGCACGTTCAAGGACCGCCACTATCTCGAGCGCGACCCGCATCGCTTCATCGAGGGCATGCTCATCGCCGCACACGTGGTTGGCATTGACGCCTGCTATGTTTATCTGCGCGACGAGTACCACCACTGCCGCAATATTCTTGCAGCCGAACTCGCCGCCGTCATCGATTGGGCGCGCGATGTGGGGATCACGCTGCCGCTGATCGAACTGCGACGAGGCGCGGGTGCCTACATCTGCGGTGAAGAATCCGCGATGATCGAATCCATCGAAGGCAAGCGCGGCATGCCGCGACTGCGCCCGCCCTATGTGGCGCAAGTGGGATTGTTTGGCCGGCCCACGCTCGAACACAATTTCGAAACGCTGCACTGGGTGCGCGACATTCTAGAAAAAGGCGCCGCTTGGTTCAGCGGACATGGTCGCAATGGTCGCAAAGGCTTGCGCTCGTTCTCGGTGTCGGGTCGTGTGAAAAAGCCCGGCGTCCATCTGGCACCTGCAGGCATTACCGTCAAAGAACTGATCGAAGAATTCTGCGGTGGCATGCAGGATGGTCACGATTTTTATGCCTACCTGCCCGGTGGCGCGTCTGGCGGCATTCTGCCTGCGAGCATGGGCGATATCCCGCTCGATTTCGATACCCTGCAAGCGCACGGCTGTTTTATTGGCTCTGCAGCGGTGGTGATACTTGGTCACCAAGACAAGGCGCGTGACGCGGCGCTGAACCTGATGAAATTTTTTGCCGATGAAAGCTGCGGGCAATGCACGCCGTGCCGCGTTGGTACCGAGAAGGCCGTTACGCTGCTCGAAGAGTCGAAATGGAAAACCGGGTTGCTGGAAGATTTGTCGCAGGCGATGGTCGATGCGTCGATCTGCGGGCTGGGTCAGGCCGCGCCGAATCCGATTCGGTGTGTGGTGAAACATTTTGCACATGAGGTTTCGTGATGGCAACGCAACTGCACCAGACGCAGCTACGTTCTAAAAACTGTCATCCCGGCGAAGTTACGCAACTGCGCCGGGATCCAAGTTCATCGATCTACGAACTCAACAAAACTTGGACTCCGACCGGAGCTTGCCCTCGAGTGGTTGAATCGGGGGTCGGGGGGACACCTGTTATTTCTAGGTCGCCTTTATGAATATGCTTTCCGAACCACTTGTCGCCCGTACCACCGTCGAATTCACCCTCGACGGTGAAAAAGTCACCGCCTTTGCCGATCAAACGCTGATCGAAATCGCCAAAGAGCACGGTAAAGAAATCCCGCATCTCTGCTACAAGCCCGGCTATCGGCCTGACGGCAACTGCCGCGCGTGCGTGGTCGAGGTTAAGGGTGAACGTGTGCTGGCACCTTCGTGCTGCCGCCATCCGAGCAACAACATGGAAGTCACCACTGATTCGCCACGCGCACTGCATTCACAAAAAATGGTGATCGAGCTACTCACCGCCGACGCACCCGTCAAAAACTACAAGCCGCAAGAAAACGAACTCATGATGTGGAAAACGCGTCTCGGTGTTGGCGAGTCTCGTTTTGCGTCAAAAGTCGCCAAGCACCCGGCCCCCGCGCCAGATTTTTCGCATCCGGCAATGTCGGTAAACCTCGACGCCTGCATCCAGTGCACGCGCTGCGTTCGCGCTTGCCGCGAAGAACAGAACAACGACGTCATCGGCTACGCATTTCGTGGGGCGGAATCGAAGATCGTATTTGACCTAGACGATCCGATGGGCGTCTCGACGTGCGTGGCGTGCGGTGAGTGCGTGCAGGCGTGCCCGACTGGCGCACTGGCCCCCGCCAAAGAAGCCTATGCAATTGTGGCTGACAAGAAAATCGATAGCGTCTGCCCATATTGCGGCGTCGGCTGCCAGCTGACATACCACGTCAAAGACAACAAGATTGTCATGGTCGAAGGCCGCGATGGCCCGGCCAATCAATCGCGGCTGTGCGTGAAAGGGCGCTACGGTTTTGATTACGCGCACCACAGGCAGCGCCTCACGGTACCATTGATTCGCAAAGAGGGTGTGCCGAAGAACGGTGACTTCAGGATGGACCCGGAGAATTGGCGCGACGTATTCCGCGAGGCAACCTGGGAAGAAGCGCTCGACTTGGCCGGTGGCACGCTCGCCAAGATTCGCGACAGGGGTGTGGAAAACGGCGGCGGGCCGAAATCGTTAGCCGGCTTCGGCAGCGCAAAAGGCTCCAACGAAGAAGCGTACCTGTTCCAGAAACTGGTGCGTACCGGCTTTGGTTCGAACAACGTCGATCACTGCACGCGCCTGTGTCACGCCTCGAGCGTGGTGGCATTGCTGGAAGGCGTCGGCTCCGGTGCGGTATCAAACCAAGTGGGCGATGTGGAAAACGCTGAGGTGATTTTTGTCATCGGCGCGAACCCGTCGTCCAATCATCCTGTGGCCGCAACGTGGATCAAAAACGCCGTCAGGGGTGGCAAAAACAAGAATGCGAAATTAATCGTCGCCGATCCGCGCCGTAACGACCTCTACCGCCATGCTTGGCGCTATCTGCAGTTCAAGCCGGATATGGATGTCGCAATGTTGAATGCGATGATCTTTACCATCATCGAAGAGAATCTGGTCGATCCGGAATTCATCAAGAACCGCACGGAAAACTACGAGGCGTTGAAAGAGAACGCCAAAGAGTTTTCGCCCGAGAAGATGGCACCGCTGTGCGGCATACCGGCCGAGACGCTGCGTGAGGTTGCGCGCGCCTATGCCACATCCAAAGCCTCCATCATTCTGTGGGGCATGGGCATTTCGCAGCACGTGCACGGCACCGACAATGCGCGCTGCCTCATCGCACTCACGTTGATGACCGGCCAAGTCGGCAAGCCCGGATCAGGGTTGCACCCATTGCGCGGGCAGAACAATGTGCAGGGCGCGTCTGACGCCGGCTTGATTCCGATGATGTTCCCGGACTACAAGCGCGTAGATGACCCTGAAAATCACGCGCGCTTTGCAACGCTGTGGCGCGTTGATCCACCGTCAAAACTAGACAACAAGCCCGGCCTGACGGTCGTTGAGATCATCGATGCGGCATGTGACGGCCGCATCAAGGGTATGTACGTGATGGGTGAGAACCCGGCCATGTCGGACCCTGACTCAAACCACGCACGCGCCGGCTTGGCGAACTTGGAAATGCTAGTGGTGCAGGACATCTTCTTGACGGAGACTGCCTATCTGGCCGACGTCGTGTTGCCCGCCTCGGCGTGGCCAGAGAAGACCGGCACCGTCACCAACACCGACCGCATGGTGCAGCTCGGTCGTCGTGCGCTCGATATGCCTGGTGATGCGCGACAGGATTTGTGGATCATCCAGCAACTCGCCAACCGCCTTGGCCTCGCTTGGAATTACTCAGGTGAGGAGAGCGGTGTCGCGGCGGTATATGAAGAAATGCACGTCGCGCAACATTCGATTTCGGGTATCAGCTGGGATCGATTGAATCGCGAATCGAGTGTGACCTATCCGTGCAAAGACGACAACGACCCCGGCCAGTCGGTGGTGTTCATCGACAACTTTCCTACCGCAAACGGCAGGGCGAAGTTTGTGCCGGCCGACATCATCCCCGCCAACGAGCGCCCTGATGGCGAGTACCCGTTTGTACTCATCACTGGGCGCCAACTCGAGCATTGGCACACTGGCTCGATGACGCGTCGCGCGAGTGTGCTCGATGCACTTGAGCCCAGCGCCGTGGTGAGCATGAACCCGATCGATATGCGCAAGGTGGGCGTGGAGGCGGGTGAGACTGTCACTATTGCATCGCGGCGCGGCAATGTCGGCATCATGGTTCGTGCCGATGAAGGGACACCGGTCGGCAGTGTGTTCATGCCGTTCGCGTTTTATGAAGCCGCCGCAAACATGCTGACCAACCCCGCGCTCGATCCGTTCGGCAAGATTGCCGAGCTGAAATACTGCGCGGTGAACGTGACCAAAGGCGCGACGATGGTGGAGCTGTCTAGCTATGGTGGGGGTAAGGCGTTTACGAATTAGTGTTTGGTTGGTGGTGCATCACGATCGTTGCACCAGTCACTTCTTTTTGCATGTCGTCCCGGCGCAACCCTTGTGGTTGTTCGCCGGGATGACAGATTTAATTCCATTTCCAAATCATTAATCATTTATTAATGGCGTAGCCCGCCATGGAGCGTAGCGCAATGCGGGACGGTG
>JAYVUH010000085.1:0-8919 GCA_043788115.1 Burkholderiales bacterium | reverse complement strand
TTACCAAGCGTAATTAACGGCTCGGCGACGCGACGCAATTCTTTTGCTTTCGGCAACGTCGTCTTGATGACTTCGTGCAGGAACAGCGAGTTGGTCATGTTGCGCAGCATCGCGAGGCGATGTGAGCTTGTTTTGTTGAGTTTTCGAAGACCGTGACGATGACGCATGATGAATTTCCTTAGTTATCTTGGCCGTTGATGCAACCAGCCTTGTTATCGTTATAGGTTGTTGAAGGGCGACGAGTACTGGATCCCCGTATTCACGGGGATGATTTGGCAGCTAGCTGTCAAATCACTTCATGACGCCTGCGGCCGGCCAATTTTCTAGCTTCATGCCGAGAGTCAAACCTTTGCTGGCGAGGACTTCCTTAATTTCATTGAGCGACTTGCGACCCAAGTTTGGCGTCTTGAGTAGCTCGTTCTCGGTGCGCTGAATCAGATCACCGATGTAGTAGATGTTCTCCGCCTTCAGGCAGTTCGCAGAGCGGACGGTCAGTTCAAGGTCGTCAACCGGTTGCAGCAGGATTGGGTCGACCTGCGGTGACTTGGCCTCTTCAGCGAGCATCGGCGTACCTTGCAAATCTGCAAATACGGACAGCTGGTCGACCAGTACCCGAGCCGCGTAGCGCACAGCTTCTTCCGGCTCGATGGAGCCGTTCGTCTCGATGTCCATCACCAGGCGGTCGAGATCCGTACGTTGCTCAACGCGGGCACTTTCTACCGCATACGAAACACGACGAACCGGCGAATAGGAAGCGTCGAGCAAGATCGAGCCGATGGTACGGTTGTCGTCATTGCGACGGGCAGTCGCTGCAACATAGCCGCGACCTTTTTCGACCTTGATCTGCATGTCAATCTTGCCACCCGCCGTCAAGTTGGCGATGACGTGATCCGGATTGACGATTTCAACGTCATGCGTCTGTTCAATATCCGCGCCGGTGACCGGGCCCGGGGTCGACTTCTTGAGCTTCAAGGTGGTGTCAGTCCTGTTATGCAGCTTAAGGACCAAACCCTTCAGATTCAGCAAGATATCAACGACGTCTTCCTGCACGCCTTCGATCGTCGAGTACTCGTGCAACACGCCCGAAATCTTGACTTCGGTTGGTGCATATCCAGGCATTGAAGACAGCAGAATGCGGCGCAGCGCATTGCCCAGGGTGTGTCCATAACCGCGCTCAAACGGCTCCATCACGACCTTCGCGTGAGCTGGAGAAATGTTTTCGACGTCGATGATGCGCGGCTTCAGAAAAGTCGTGGCGTTACTTTGCATTGACGAGGGCCTCTATAGATTAACGCGCGCCGTGGCGTCCCACGGCGCGGGGATGAAACGGATTACTTCGAGTAAAGTTCGACGACCAGCTGCTCGTTGATATCAGCAGCGAACTCCTGGCGATCCGGCAACGTTTTAAACACACCGGAAAACTTCTTTGTATCGACTTCGACCCAGTTTGGAAAGCCATTGGCTTCGGCCAGCTTGAGTGCGTCTAGCACGCGAAGTTGCTTTTGCGCCTTCTCTTTGAGAGACACAACGTCGTTTGGTTTCAACAGATAAGACGGGATGTTGACCGGCTTGCCGTTGACCAAGATACCGCAGTGGCTGACCAGCTGGCGGGCTTCCGCGCGCGTAGAGCCAAAGCCCATGCGATAAACGCTGTTATCAAGACGCGATTCGAGCAACTGCAGGAGGTTCTCGCCTGTCGCACCTTTACGACGTTCAGCTTCGGCGAAATACGTACGGAACTGACGCTCAAGAACACCATACATGCGGCGAATCTTCTGCTTTTCACGGAGCTGCGTACCGTATTCGGAAACGCGTGACTGTTTCGCGCCATGTTGACCAGGACGCGATTCAAGTTTGCACTTCGAGTCGAGCGGACGACGCGCGCTCTTCAGGAAGAGATCAGTACCCTCGCGACGCGAGAGCTTACATTTGGGACCAATATAACGAGCCATGTGATTATCTCTTTTGCAAATTACATGCGACGACGCTTGGGTGGGCGGCAGCCATTGTGCGGAACAGGTGTGACATCAGCGATCGACATGATCTTGATCCCCAACGCGTTCAACGCACGTACAGCGGATTCACGGCCAGGCCCCGGACCCTTGATGCGGACTTCAAGGTTCTTGATGCCGCACTCTTGCGCAGCTTTACCAGCTGCCTCTGCGGCAATCTGCGCCGCAAATGGAGTGGACTTGCGTGAGCCTTTGAAACCAGCACCACCGGAGGTTGCCCATGACAGCGCATTACCTTGACGGTCGGTGATGGTGATAATAGTGTTGTTGAACGACGCGTGAATGTGCGCGATGCCTTCCGACACATTCTTTTTGACTTTTCTTCGAACGCGGGTTGCTGCTGCAGTCGGTTTAACCATTGTATATACCTCGTTTCCGAAACTCTATTTCGCCAAGCGAACGGCTTTGCGGGGGCCTTTGCGAGTACGCGCATTCGTGCGTGTACGCTGGCCACGAACCGGCAAACCCTTGCGGTGACGTGTTCCGCGATAGCACCCAAGATCCATCAGACGCTTGATGGACATCGACACTTCGCGACGCAAATCGCCCTCAACAGTAACTTTGCCAATCTGCTCGCGCAGTTTGTCCATGTCACTATCGTTAAGGTCTTTGATCTTTGCAGATCCCTTTACGCCAGCCGCTTGGCAGATCCTCTGCGCGGTATGACGACCGATGCCGAAAATCGCGGTCAAGGCGATTTCTGCATGTTGATGATTTGGAATGTTTACACCCGCAATACGTGCCATGATGGATGACCCTTAGCCTTGACGTTGCTTATGACGCGGTTCTTTGCAAATGACGCGCAAAACACCCTTGCGGCGCACCAACTTGCAATTGCGACAGATTTTTTTGACAGATGCCTGAACTCGCATTTCGTTCTCCTTGCTTTCCGGCGCCTATTTGGCGCGAAAGGTAATACGTGCTTTCGTTAAATCGTAGGGCGAAATTTCTACCGTGACCTTGTCACCGGGCAGGATGCGGATGTAGTGCATACGCATCTTCCCTGAAATGTGACCCAACACGACATGCCCATTTTCCAACTTCACCCGGAACATCGCATTTGGCAATGTTTCCTGGATCACGCCCTGCATTTCAATCGTTTCTTCTTTTGACATTAATCCGCTACCGATCTGCTCAAACTACCGAACAGGGAAGCCAGCGCCGCCCTTGAAATTCGCCTTCTTGAGCAGGCTTTCATACTGGTGAGACATCAAATACGCTTGCATCTGCGCCATAAAGTCCATGGTCGTAACCACGATAATCAACAGGGACGTTCCACCAAAATAAAACGGAACGTTCCAGCGCATGTGCAGAAACTCCGGCAACAAGCACACTGCGGTGATGTACGCCGCGCCAACCAACGTCAGGCGCATCAAGATCTTGTCGATGTAGCGTGCGGTTTGCTCGCCGGGCCTGATCCCGGGTACAAACGCGCCACTCTTCTTTAGATTCTCAGCGGTCTCTTTCGAATTAAAGACGAGCGCCGTGTAGAAAAAACAGAAAAAGATAATCGCGGCCGCATAGAGCATCGTATACAGAGGCTGCCCTGGAGCCAGCGCCGCGCCAAGGTCTTTCAACCAAACCATCTGGTCACCCTGACCAAACCACCCTGCAACGGTGGCAGGAAACAAAATGATGGAGGACGCAAAGATGGGGGGGATGACACCCGCCATGTTTAGCTTCAGCGGCAGATGCGACGCCTGACCACCGTAGAGCTTATTTCCAACTTGGCGCTTTGCATAATTGACCAGAATCTTTCGCTGCCCACGTTCGACGAAGACAACGAAGAACGTAACGAATACAACCAGCGCAAGAATGAACAGAAACGCTGGAATGCCCATGGTGCCGTTGTTAACCAGTTCCATGGTGCCGCCAATCGCACTAGGCAGACCAGCAACAATTCCGGAGAAAATGATCAGCGAAATACCGTTACCGATACCACGCTCTGTGATTTGCTCTCCCAGCCACATCAGAAACATCGTACCGGTCAGCAACGTCACCACGGTGACGAAGCGAAACATCATGCCGGGATCGACGACGAGTCCTTGTTGGGATTCGAGCGCAACCGAGATGCCGATCCCTTGGAAGAGCGCCAAGGCGACTGTGCCATAGCGGGTGTACTGTGTAATCTTACGGCGACCGGCTTCGCCTTCTTTCTTCAATGCTTCAAGCGCCGGCGACACCACCGTCAACAGCTGCATGATGATCGACGCGGAGATGTAGGGCATGATGCCCAGTGCGAACACCGAGAATCGCGACAGCGCCCCGCCGGAGAACATGTTGAACATGCCCAGCACTCCGCCGCCCTGCGTGTCGAAAAGCTTGGCGAGTTGCACAGGATCAATTCCCGGCACCGGAATATGTGTCCCGATACGGAATACGATCAAGGCGAGCACCAAGAAAATGAGCCGACGCTTTAGGTCGCCCATTTTTCCGATCGCTGCTAATGGATTGGTAGCCAAACGAAGAGTCCTAGTTCTCTATTAACTTAGGCAGCTGGCGCAGCTTCGATTGAACCGCCGACCGCTTCAATAGCCGCTTTGGCACCTTTGGTCACGTTGATACCAATCAACTTGACCTTCTTGGTAATGCTTCCGGACAGAAACACCTTTGCGCCGAGCGAGCTAGGGGCAATGATGTTGGCCTGCTTCAGCACCAGCAAATCGATGATGTCGACCGGCAGCAAAGCGATTTCGGAAAGACGAACCTGCGCTGTATCGTTACGCGTGAGTGAAATGAATCCACGCTTTGGCAGACGACGCTGAAGTGGCATCTGGCCACCTTCGAAGCCAACCTTGTGGAAGCCGCCCGAGCGGGACTTCTGCCCCTTGTGCCCGCGGCCTGCTGTCTTGCCTAGACCGGAACCAATTCCGCGTCCGACACGACGACGATTCTTTTTAGACCCTTCGGCCGGTTTAATGTCATTCAGATCCATGATTCTTAGCCTTCAACTTGGAGCATATAGCTCACTTTGTTGATCATGCCGCGGTTGGCGGGTGTATCAATTACGGTGACGGTGTGGTGGCGTCTTTTCAAGCCAAGGCCACGAACGCAAGCTTTATGCGCCTCTAAACGACCGATGGTGCTCTTGAGCAATGTCACTGTGATGGTTTTCTGGTCAGTCATGATGAACCTCTATTAGCCCAGGATTTCTTCAACCGTTTTGCCGCGCTTGGCAGCAACTTCGGATGGGCGAGAAATTTGTGCCAGGCCATCCAACGTCGCACGAACCACGTTGTACGGATTGGTAGAGCCGTGACATTTTGCGGAAATATTGGTAATGCCCATCACTTCGAACACGGCGCGCATCGCACCGCCGGCTTTGATACCGTTACCGTCTGCAGCTGGCTGCATGAACACGCGCGTGGCGCCATGTTGGCCGATGACTTTATGGTGCAACGTGCCGTTATTGAGTGGTATTTTCACCAGGTTGCGGCGGGCTTGTTCCATGGCCTTTTGCACTGCCACTGGTACTTCCTTGGATTTACCCTTGCCCATGCCAATACGTCCGTCGCCGTCACCGACCACCGTCAACGCGGCGAAGCCAAGGATCCGTCCACCCTTCACCACTTTGGTGACGCGGTTTACCGAGATCATCTTCTCGCGGAGGCCGTCGCCGTCTTTTTCCTGCATGTCTGGTTTTGCCATTTGTAAGTCCTTGACTAAAACTTGAGGCCGGCTTCACGCGCGGCATCTGCCAGCGCCTTGACGCGGCCATGGTAAGCAAACCCTGCGCGGTCGAACGCAACATCCGAAACACCGGCGGCCTTGGCGCGCTCAGCGATACGTTTGCCGACTTCAGCCGCGGCAGCTGTTGTTGCGCCGCTCTTCAGGCTCGCGCGCAATTCTTTTTCCGCAGTAGAGGCAGCGGCCAGAACTTTTTGGCCCGTTGCGTCAATCACCTGCGCATAGATATGCGTATTGGTGCGATTGACGGTAAGCCGCACGGCTTTCAAACGCGCAATAGTTGCGCGCGTTTTTGCAGCGCGGCGCAGACGGGATTGTTTTTTGTCGATCATGGTCGCGCTCCTTACTTCTTCTTCGTCTCTTTGAGAACGATGACTTCGTCCGCATAACGCACGCCTTTGCCCTTGTACGGCTCTGGCGGACGATAGCCACGCACGATGGCGGCAACTTGGCCAACCTTCTGCTTGTCAACGCCCTTCAAAATGATTTCCGTCGGGGTTGGCGTCTCCGCCTTAACGCCCTCTGGCATGTCGTGTACGACCGGGTGTGAATAGCCCAGCGCCAGATTCAACTTCGCACCCTGCGCGGCAGCCTTGTAGCCAACGCCGACCAATGTCAGCTTGCGCTCGAAGCCTTTGTCAACACCAAGAACCATGTTCGCCAACAGCGCGCGCATCGTTCCGAACATTGCGTTTGCTGCTTGGGAATCATTGGCAGCTTCAAGCACAATCTTGTCGCCATCTTTCTTGACGTTGACGAGATGTGTAGCCGCCTGCTTCAAGGTACCCAGGGGGCCCTTGATCGTAATTTCGTTGGCCGCAATCGTCACTTCGACTTTTGCGGGAACCGTGATGGGGAGCTTACCGACGCGAGACATTTGTTGTTCCCCTTACACCACGATGCAAATCACTTCGCCACCGACACCGGTTGCGCGCGCTTTGCGGTCCGTCATCACGCCTTTGGAAGTAGACACAATGGCTACACCCAGACCGTTCATGACAGGTTTGATATCTTCACGTCCGCGGTAGATCCGCAGACCAGGACGGGACACGCGCTCGATTTTCTCGATCACTGGTTTGCCCGCATAGTATTTCAGTCCGACGTTTAACTCGGACTTGCCGTCGACGGTGCGCACATCATAACCTTCGATGTAGCCCTCGTCTTTCAGCACATTGGCGATTGCCACCTTCACCTTGGAAGACGGCATCGTCACATCAACTTTTTCCGACTGTTGCGCATTACGAATGCGGGTCAACATATCGGCGATCGGATCACTCATGCTCATAATTTATCTCCGCCCTCGGCCTTCGCCTACCAGCTAGCTTTAACCAGGCCCGGTACTTCACCGCGCATGGCAATTTCACGCAACTTGTTGCGACCCAATCCGAACTTGCTGTACACACCGCGGGGACGACCCGTGATGGCACAACGATTACGCAGACGCGTAGGATTTGAGTTACGCGGCAAGGCCTGTAACTTCAAACGTGCCTGGTAACGATCTTCGTCGGGCATGCTTTGATCATTAATGATCTTGAACAATGCCTCGCGCTTCGCCTTGAACTTGGCAACAAGCTTTTCGCGCTTGGCTTGACGATTGATAACTGCAAGTTTGGCCATGCGCTTAACCCCTGAAAGGAAACTTGAACGCGGCAAGAAGCGCTTTGGCTTCTGCATCGTTCTTGGCAGTCGTGGTAATCGAAATATTCATGCCGCGAATCGCGTCAATCTTGTCGTATTCGATTTCCGGAAAAATAATTTGCTCTTTTATGCCCATGTTGTAGTTACCACGGCCATCGAACGAACGGCCGGAAATGCCACGGAAGTCACGCACACGAGGCAAAGAAACGGTAATGAGGCGATCAAGGAACTCATACATGCGCTCAGCGCGCAACGTCACCATGCAACCGATTGGATAGCCGTCGCGAATCTTAAAGCCGGCGATCGACTTCTTTGACTTTGTGACCACCGGCTTTTGCCCGGCAATCTTGGTCATGTCGCCAACGGCGTTGTCCATTATTTTCTTGTCAGCGACAGCCTCACCAACACCCATGTTCAAGGTGATTTTGGTGATGCGCGGCACTTCCATGACACATTTGTAGTCGAAGTCTTTCATCAACTTCGGAACTACGGTTTCTTTGTAAAAAGATCGGAGTCGAGCCATTTTCACCGCCCCCTTAAGCGTCGATTTGTTCGCCGTTGGATCGGAACACGCGCACTTTGCGCTTGTCATCCAGGGCTTTGAAGCCGACGCGATCCGCTTTACCGGAGGTCGGGTTGAAAATGGCGACGTTGGAGAGATGAATCGACATCTCTTTCTCAACGATCCCGCCAGTCGAACCCTTCATCGGATTCGGCTTGGTATGTTTTTTAACGCGGTTGATCCCTTCGATCAACACACGCTCTGACTCAAGAATCATGGCCAACACGGTACCGCGTTTGCCCTTGTCTTTGCCGGTGATGACGACCACTTGGTCGCCTTTGCGAATCTTGTTCATGGCGAATTTTCCTTTGCGTCCCTACAGCACTTCAGGCGCCAGCGACACGATCTTCATGAACTTCTCGGTACGCAATTCGCGCGTGACCGGTCCAAAGATGCGAGTGCCGATTGGCTCAAGCTTTGCATTCAACAAAACCGCCGCGTTACCATCAAACTTGATAAGCGAACCGTCATTGCGGCGAACACCTTTTGCGGTGCGAACCACAACGGCGTTGTAGACCTCGCCTTTTTTGACGCGGCCGCGCGGCTGTGCTGATTTGATACTGACCTTGATGACATCACCAACGCCCGCGTAACGACGCTTGGAGCCGCCGAGGACTTTGATACACATCACCGACCGCGCGCCGGTGTTATCGGCGACGTCGAGAATCGACTGCATCTGAATCATTTTTTTTCTCCAACTTGCCTGCCACAGGTGGCAGCCAGTTTTGGATCCGTCTTATGTCATCGCACCCGACTCGGGGACCCGAGTAAAGCGCGCCAACAGGTTAGAAAGCTTCTTTTGCCCGATTGCTTAAAGCACCGTTTTTCTTGCAAATTCACGATGCGGCTTGTGCAGACTTTCAGGCGGCAAGGTCAAATAGCAACCCTGTTTTTGCAGACATTCGGCCGACATAGCCACGGCCGAAGCAGCGAAGTCCGACAGTATATTCGAAGTCAGCCCGCCTATCAAGCACTTTTCTCGGCTAATTCAATGGGTTGGGCGATGGCGTTGGCGCGGAC
>JAYVUH010000084.1:0-6753 GCA_043788115.1 Burkholderiales bacterium | reverse complement strand
CAAGTCCCACCTTAATGCCGTCAGCCGTATGTGGATCGACTTCAATTCCGTATTTTCGCTCGACGTCACGGATCGTATTCAGGCGATCGGCGTGCGATGACTTGCCTGATACAAATCCGAATGCCGGCACACGCGCCCAAATCTTGTCGCAAGTGGCCAGATCAAAGCCCCCCTCGACATCTACCTTGTGCATCAAGTCGCGAACCGCCGCAGGATCGCGCCAAACGAGGTCATATAAAAAACGCTCAAAATTGGATGCTTTCGAAATATCCATCGACGGACTCGATGTTTGTCTGGTGTCGCTCGACTGACGCGGCCGGTACTTCCCGGTACGAAAGAACTCGTCCAAAACGTCGTTTTCATTTGTGGCGACAATCAGCTGACTGACGGGCAAGCCCATCATGCGGGCGACGTGCCCGGCCAGCACGTTGCCGAAGTTGCCCGAGGGGACTGAGAAGCTGACCTTTTGCGAGTTATCCAGAGTCGCGGCGAAGTACGCTTTAAAGTAGTACACCACTTGCGCGACGATCCGCCCCCAGTTGATCGAGTTCACGGCACCGATGCGATACTCGGCCTTGAAACCTAGGTCGTTGGACACCGCCTTGACCATATCCTGACAATCGTCAAACACACCTTCGACTGCAAAGTTGTGGACGTTCGAGTCCCGCACGGAAAACATCTGCGCGGTCTGGAACGGTGACATCTTGCCGAGCGGAGACAGCATGAACACGCGGATGCCTAACTTGGACTTCATCGCGTACTCGGCGGCGGAGCCGGTATCACCCGAGGTGGCGCCTAAAATATTGAGTTCACGCCCATCGAGCGCCAGCACGTATTCAAATAGGTGCCCGAGCCATTGCATGGCGACGTCCTTGAACGCCAGCGTGGGGCCTTCAGAGCACTTCAGCAAATGCAACCCGGGTTGCAGCGTCACGAGCGGGGTGATGTCATCACACCCAAACACCTCCGCGGTGTAGGTTTTGTTGATGATTGCGCGCAGGTCTTCAGCAGGGATGTCGTCAACAAAATGCGCGATGATGTTAAAGGCGAGTTCGGGATACGACATGCCCCGCATCACCGAAAGATCTGCTTCGCTAAGTGACGGATAGACTTGCGGCAGATACAGGCCACCGTCAGTGGCCAACCCAGCCAACAAGATTTCGCAAAACGACTTGGGCACCTCAGCGCCGCCACCCCGAGTGGAAATGTATCGCGCGGAGTTGATCGCCGACTCGGCCATTAGTTCAACTCCTCCAGCCGAATTCGCACTACTTTGCTCGCCATGCTGCCAAGCGCTTCGATTTTAGCGATCGCCTTGTCGGCGTCTTCTTCCATACAGCGATGCGTGAGGATGATCACGTCAACCACGTCCTCGCCCTCCTCGGCTTCTTTTTGCAACATCGCGTCAATCGAAATAGCGTTGTCGGCAAGGATGCGTGTGACATCCGCCATGACGCCGGGCCGGTCAAAGGCCAACAAGCGCAGGTAGTAGGCGGTTTCGACTTTGCCCATCGGCAGGATCGGCGTGTCGTGCAATTGGTCGGGCTGGAACGCAAGGTGCGGAACGCGCTGTTCTGGGTCGGCCGTCAGCATGCGCGTGACATCTACCAAGTCTGCGACCACGGCACTTGCAGTGGCTTCAGCGCCTGCACCACGGCCGTAGTACATGGTCGCGCCAACGGCGTCGCCCTTGACCAAAATCGCATTCATCACACCCTCAACATTGGCGATCAAACGCTTCGATGGGATCAGCGTCGGATGCACACGCAGCTCAATCCCGGCGGCGACATGCCGGGTGATGCCAAGCAGCTTGATTCGATAGCCGAGCTGTTCCGCGTACTTGATGTCCTTGTCCGTCAAATTCGAAATACCCTCGGTATAGGCCTTGTCGAACTGCACCGGCACACCAAATGCAATGGCTGACAGTATGGTCAACTTGTGTGCGGCGTCAATGCCTTCGATATCGAAAGTCGGGTCGGCTTCGGCGTAGCCTTTGGCCTGCGCTTCTTTCAAGACAGCAGCAAAGCTCGCACCTTTGGAACGCATCTCCGACAGAATGAAATTTGACGTGCCGTTAATGATCCCGGCAATCCATTCGATGCGATTGGCGGTCAGCCCCTCGCGCAACGCCTTGATGATCGGCACGCCGCCGGCGACGGCAGCTTCGAACGCGACCATGACTTTTTTGCGTTGCGCCGCAGCGAAAATTTCGTTGCCATGCTTGGCCAACAGCGCCTTGTTGGCGGTGACTACGTGTTTTCCATTTTCGATCGCTTGAAGCACCACCGCTTTGGTGGTGGTATCGCCGCCAATCAATTCACAAACAATATCGATGTCCGGATGGCTGACGATGTCCTCTGCGCTCTTGACCAGCGTGATGCCATCAAGCGAAACAGCGCGCTCTTTATTCAGGTCGCGCGCCGTCGCGTGCGTAATGCGAATCTCGCGTCCGGCACGCCGCGCAATCTCCTCACGATTGCGCCGCAGGACATCAATCGTTCCCGCACCGACAGTCCCGAGGCCAAGCAAACCGACATTGATGGGCTTCATTTCAGCAAACCATCTTTGCGAAACATTTCCTTGATTCCGCGTACCGCTTGTCTTGTGCGCTCGGCATTCTCGATGAGCGCAAAGCGAACATGGTCATCACCATACTCGCCGAATCCAATTCCAGGTGACACCGACACTTTTGCTTCCGCCAGCAATCTCTTGGCAAACTCGAGTGAACCCATCTTGGCGTAGGCCTCGGGAATCTTGGCCCAGATGTACATGGACGCCTTCGGTTTGGTCGTCTCCCAGCCCGCTTCGCTCAACCCCTTATGCAAGACATCGCGCCGCAATTGGTACTCTGCCGTGACCTCGGCGACGCACTCCTGCGGTCCGTCAAGCGCGGCGATGGCCGCTACCTGAATCGGCGTGAAAGTGCCGTAGTCGTGGTAGCCCTTAATCCGGGCTAGGGCCGAGACCAGTTCCTTGTTGCCGACCATGAAGCCGATGCGCCATCCGGCCATGTTGTACGACTTCGACATCGTGAAAAACTCTACCGCCACGTCGCGTGCACCCGGCACCTGCATGATGGATGGCGCCTTCCAGCCGTCGTAAGTGATGTCGGCATACGCAAGATCATGCACGACTAACACATTGTTTGCCTTGGCGAGCGCGACGATACGCTCGAAAAAATCTAGTTCAACACACATGGCGGTTGGGTTAGACGGAAACCCCAGAATCAGCATTTTGGGTTTGGGATAACTCTCGCGAATCGCCTTTTCAGCCTCAGCGAAGAAATCCACGCCTTCAGTCATCCGCACGTGCTTTATCTGGGCGCCTGCAATCACCGCGCCATAAATATGGATCGGATAGCTTGGATTCGGCACCAGAACCATATCGCCGCTGTCGAGTGTGGCTAACATCAAGTGTGCCAAGCCCTCCTTCGAGCCGATGGTGACAATCGCTTCGGTGTCTGGGTCAAGGTCAACGTCATAGCGACGCTTGTACCAGTCGCATATCGCCTTACGGAGCCGCGGAATCCCCTTCGAGACTGAATAGCCGTGGGTATTCGGCCGCTTGGACGCTTCGACCAATTTGTCGACAATGTGCTGTGGCGTCGGGCCGTCGGGATTGCCCATCGACATGTCGATGATGTCTTCGCCACGATGACGGGCGGCCATCTTCAGTTCAGAGGTAATGTTGAAAACGTAGGGCGGGAGACGCTTGATGCGAGAGAATTCGTGATTCATAGCGGGGACGGATATCGGTCAAGGCGGCATTTATGGGTGCCCAGTGGAACACCAAAACGGCTAATTTATAATTCTTGTGCAGTGCAAAAACCAATTGTAGCCGACGCAGTGCGACTTTTGCCGACCTTGAATCACCGGATACCTCCATGAAGCTGCATTTACATGACATATCAGGCCAGAACACCATTACCGGGCACGGCAACGGCTACGTACAGATCAATGGTCAACGAATCGGGAATCCGCTGATTGTCACCCCGGCTGCGTTGATTTCCCCGTGGACTGCGCCACCGCTCGAGTTACTGAGCTATGGGGATTTCGACGCCCTGCTTGCGCTCACACCGTCACTGGTAGTGTTCGGCTCCGGTGCAAACTTTCGCTTCCCCAACAGCCAAATTCTTGCGGCATTCTCTCAGGCCGGTATCGGTTTTGACGTCATGGATACCCCCGCAGCTTGTCGTACCTATAACGTGCTACAAAGCGAAGGTCGCCACGTAGCCGCCGCACTCTACATTTGAGCCAAACGACATGTTTACACGCCGAAACAGAAGCGCAGTTTTGCTGGCACTGTGTTTACTGCTTTGCTACGGGAGGCTCGACGCGCAATCGCCGGTTGCGCTGAAGACCGTCGACAAGGTTGACCTCAATCGCTACATGGGCACCTGGTACGAAATCGCGCTGTTCCCCAATCGCTTTCAGTCGCAGTGCGTCTCCGACACTACCGCAACCTATGCGCTCAAGCAAAGCGGGCGTGTCGAGGTCACCAACCGTTGCCGTTTGCAAGACGGGAAGAGTGAAGACGCCATCGGCGAAGCGAAATTGGACGTCAATGACGGGAGTAACTCAAAACTCAAGGTGCGTTTTGCACCAGTCTGGCTCAGCTGGCTGCCACAAGTGTGGGGCAGCTACTGGGTGATCGAGCTCGATCGCGAATATCGTCACGTTGTCGTGAGCGAACCCAACCGTGAATTTCTCTGGATACTAGCCCGCACACCGGCACTCAATGACGCTACGTTGTCAGGCATCAAGACCCGCCTGACCGCGCGCGGCTTTGATGTATCCAAGCTGCAATTCAAGCCGCAATCAACACAGTAACGAAAAAAACAAAAGACCATTAAGGACGGGCATTTCCAGGCACTTTTGCCCGAAGATGCCCAACCTTGCTAGGTTTGTTTAATTTGTTGCGCAGGGCTTCACCGAGTATCCGGCCTTCGGACGCTGATGGCGGCCGAATGTTGAGGATCGCAGACAGCGTCGGCGCGATATCCACAACCTCCGCGGGCGCAGTGAAGCGTCCCGCGTTGAACCACGCCGCACCTTCAAACATCAGCGGTACGTTGGTGTCATAGCTGTACGGAGTGCCATGGGAACAAACCGTCGGCGTCTTAGTCGTCCTCGACATGAAGTAGTAGAACGGCCTCTGGATTACAACCAGATCGACCGACGACTGCCGATACCAAGTTCGTGTCACTAACTTGCCAATACGGGTGTCTGGCATGCTCCCAGTTTCAAGCTGTGTACGCGTAAACACGTAGTTAATGCCCGGAAAATCCTGGAGTGTACGCATCGCCGCGAGTTCGAGTTGTTCGCGCGACACGCCTTTCGCTTCGCCGAGCGCGTACTCGAGTGTTACACCACCGGTAAACACTTGTTTAATCAATTTCGGCACACCAAACTTCGCCTCCAACTGTTTGTTCGCCGCCTCGCGCATTTCCGCTGAGTCAATGCGACCCGCATCAAAATTACGCGACTTGCTGTACTCGGGGGCGTTCATGAAACCGTGATCCGCGGTGAGTACGATCAGCGCATTACCCTTGCCAACCTGTTTGTCGATCAAGTCAAAGAATGTTGCAAGCGTTCTATCCAATCGAATCAAGTGGTCCTGCGACTGCATACTCTCTGGGCCAAAGTTGTGATTGATATAGTCGTGACTCGAAAAACTCACGCCAAGGATGTCTGCGGCACCCGCTGGATTCTTGCCAAGGCCCTCGTTCACAATCAGCGCCGACGTGAATTCCGCTGTCAACTCGTCGCCGAACGGCCCACCCATAATCTGGCTGTAATAAATCGCGTTCGGTGCGTCCATCGCTAGGCCGTACTGCATGCCAAATTTGGTCGGCAATTGTTTGTAACTGGTGAAATACGATTGACCGTCTGCGACGGACCGCTTGTACGCATTCGCATCCAGCAGCGGCACCCACGTCTTCTTGAAATACTTGTCCTGTGGCTTCGCGGCGAAGAACTTGTTAAGCCATGCAGGGTGCTCTCTCATGTAGTAAGACGTAGAGGTAAACGTACCCGTCTTGGTCGAATACATGTAAGCCGTACCCGTCTTGCCGGCGAGCAGAATCGAACCTCGATCTTTGCCTGCGACAGCAAAGACACGGGACAAATTGTTATTGGCGTAACGTAATTCGTCACCGACGGTACTCACCAGCAGGTTACGGGGGCTGGTGCCATCTTCTTCAGTTGTTGGCGAGCCGTCAAGGTAGCTGTGCTGATCGTCCCCAACGCAATACATGTATTTTCCGTTGCGATCTCGCCATTCGTTGCCGATCACGCCATGCTGGTAAGGATATGCGCCACTAAGAATTGCGGCATGACCGGCCGCAGTCACCGTCAGGGCATGCCCCTGATGGGCGTCCGAAAACCAGGCACCACGATCCATCAGTCGCCGAAACCCGCTAGGCACAAATAAGTCATAGTTCTTCAGCAGTTGCTCCTGAGGAAGGCCATCAATTGCCACCACTACTACCAGCTTAGGTGGCGTGATACCAGCTGCGAATGGTCCATTGGCTGGCTTCCCGACTTTCGGCTGGGCGGTGCCAACTGCCGGGGCGAGCGCGAAACTCAGGAGCGTGCTGCACACAACCAGCGCGATAATTGTACGACTGACCGTAGCGTTAGGGGTATTCAAGGCGTGGACTCCAGACAGTTAATCGTTGAGGTTTGTCTGAAGTCTACCTTTTTGTTGTTTCGGCAAGCTGATACCGGTTCAGCGCTGAATTTTTCTCAATTA
>JAYVUH010000083.1:0-3744 GCA_043788115.1 Burkholderiales bacterium | reverse complement strand
AGGTATTGCAGCGCGCTGTCACCCGCCTGATGGCCAAGACGGTCATTTAAATGCTTGAAGTTGTCAACATCGAGCAAGGCCGCCGCCAGCGGCGCATCGGCACGTTCGCAGCGCGCTTCTTCAATCGCATAAGCGTCGTACAAGCCACGTCGATTGAGTACATTGGTCAACGGATCTTCCTTGACCAGACTGGCCGCCGCCTCCAATTGGGCTTCGAGCGTGCGCACGCGCTCCTCGCGCTCCTCGGCAGCGCGCCGCGCCTGGCCCAACTCTTCCTTGGTGCGCACCATGTCGGACTGAATCCCGCGCGTATCGGTGAGCAGCCCGCTCAGCACGGTCGATAGCTGGCCGATATCCTCTGCGCCTTCGATAGTGGCGGCGTAGCATTCAAATTTTTCCTGATAGCCGCCCGTTGCTTCGGTCAGCGCGCCGAGACGATCAATGAACATGGTGACCATTGTCTTGAGTGCTGTTTTAGCTTCGTCCAGACTATGGCGGATCGCGCCTTGTCGCACAGCGACCTCACGAAAGCTGCTTTCGGCCTCGCGCAACGCGCGCACATCAAGTGGCTCGGCCAAGAGGTTGGCGGCACGTGCCATTTGCGTTTTCATCCATTTGTCTTCACCTGCCAGTTCGCCGCAGTTGCCAATCAAAATTTTTAGCAGTGTCAGCAGGCCATGCATGATTTCGTCAATCGTCTCGCCACGCAGTTCAAGTTTCACCCACAATTGCTTGATATGGGTTGCCAACTGATTGACATCCTTGACCGCGACGGCATCGCGGCACTCCTGTGCCAGACGTTTGGCCTGCACTGCCAGTTCGGGTGTATAGCCGAGACGCTCGACTACCGCAGATTCAATCGTCTGCGCCAACAACTCGCGATACAGCAAACCGGCCCCGCCCTCCGTCTTGACCGGCTCCAGCGGGTCGACGAGCGTTTCTGCGCTTGCCGCGCGGGTCCGACTCCATCCTCTGACCAATGCCGACAAGCGATGGTGTAGTTTTGTATTGTCGTCCCCGGTGCCCGCGATGACGCGGTCGAGTACTTCGCGCTTGCGCGCCGTGGTCAGGCCCTCATGCCGGGTTTCCCATTGGCGCAAGAGATCACCCAACAGGGCTCGCCACGACAGCGCAGGCTGGCGCAGCGCATCAACCAGCTGCCCAATACCGGATTGCACCTCGCTCCATCCATGCTGCTTCAACGCGGCCAGCATGAAGCGCGACGGTTGCGCCACTGCCGGCACCTGCTCCAAGGCTGTCGCCAGGTTTATTAGCAATGTAAGCGCCGGATGCACCTGCTCCGTCCCGGAGATTTCCGCATACAACCGCGCGTAATTGTCAGGCGTTGGCGGAAGGCGGCGCGTCGCAAGCTGACGGATCGCCTCGCGTGCGATGCCGCTTGGAGTGAGTAAACCGGGTTGGCTCAACACAGCAGACATAGGAAGGTGTCCAGAACAGTGAGTTAGGGAATTACAGGGAAATTTTGACTTCTCGCAGATTAAATCGGCTTTGACCAGATCAATCGACCGAAAAGGGGGGGAATACCAGCCTAATTTTAATTAGGCGGCATGGACCGCCCTAAAGTTTCCCGCCACCCCGCCGTAAACCAGAGGGTGAAGATGCGTTTGGAGACTAAAGACATGCAAATCATCATCGTAAGCGACGAAGCGGCACACGCCGAAACCTTGCAACATGCGCTTGGCCAAACGGGCATCTTGTCGATCACCGGATTCAACCATCCGGCCGCCGCACTCGATTGGTGCGCCGAGCATGAACCAGACTTGGTGCTGGCCGATTACTTTATGCGCGCGTTCGACGGCCTTGAATTCATTCGCCGGTTTCGAACCCTGCGCGGCTGCGAGCAGGTGCCGCTGGTATTAATGCACTGCGCCGCCGCCAATATGGTGCGGGCTGAAGCGATGCGCCTGGGCGCGACTGACTTCCTCACGTTGCCGATCGATTTGCCTGAGGCGGCTGCACGAACCATCAATTTATTGGCGCTGCGGCAGGCACGGTTGCAGTTGCGGGAGCGTCAGTGGCGCACTTTGCATGAACCGGGTCAATTGCCTCGCCCACAAGCTTTACTGCACTGACCAAGTGATGAAATTGTTGTTTACACCGCCCCCGCCAGCTTTGCTCGCCACCCCATTGGAGCCCATCATGAAATTCGTATCTACGCGCGATGTGATTTTTCTGGTGGACGATGATCCGGTTGCGCGTCTATTGACCGCTTCAGTGCTGGGACAACAGGGATTTGATGTTGTGCAGGCCGGCAGTGGCGAAGAAGCCGTTTCGTTGTTTTCAACGCTGCGATGCGATTGTGTGCTGCTCGATGCGCTCATGCCCGGTATGGATGGATTCGCGGTGTGCGAAAGCATGCGCCGGATGCCAAAAGGGGCAAACCTGCCGATTCTCATGCTCACCGGGCTGGACGACGAAGAATCGATCGCCCGGGCATACGAAGCCGGCGCCACCGATTTTTTTATCAAATCATCTCAGTGGACGCTGCTGGCCCAACGTGCGCGCTACCTGCTGCGCGCCAGCCGCATGCGCGCCGAGCTGGAACTAAGCCGTGCCAAACTCGCCAAAGCGCAACGCATCGCACGGCTCGGGAGCTGGGAATGGGACGTCACCGCCGATAGTGTGACGGCGTCGGAGCTTTGCTATGCCATTACCGGGCTTGAGCCGGCCCTTGAACCAGGAAGCGCGCCGGTGTCGATTGCCCAGTTCTTTCGCCAGCTCGATCCGGCTGATACGACGCAAGTGATGGACGCGATCAACCGCTTGCGTGAAACCGGCGGTGAACTCGATCTTGAGGTGCGGGTTGCCGGCAGCGATGGAAGCGAGCTGGTGGTCCATATCGAGGCCGAGGCAGAGATGGATTCGGGAGGGCAGGTTAATCTGATCGCCGGCACTACGCAGGACATTACGCAGCGCAAGCGCGCGGAAGAACAGATACTGTCGTTGGCCAATTACGACAGTTTGACCGGCTTGCCAAACCGGCGCCTGTTTTGTGAAGTGCTGGGCGCGGCGATCGAGAATCCGACCGACGCTTCGGGCGACGTCGCTGTGTTGTTTGTCGATATGGACCGCTTCAAGCACGTCAACGATACGCAGGGCCACGCCGCTGGCGATACCTTGTTGCGTGAAGCGGCCGAACGATTGAGCCAATGTGTGCGCTGGCGCGCGGGCAGCCGCGACATCGTTGCGCGCATTGGCGGCGACGAGTTCGTGGTGCTGCTCACTGGCATCAATGATGCAAGACAAACGCAAAAAGTGGCCGAGCGCATGCTCGAAGCACTGCGCCTGCCGTTTGTAATTGGCGGGCACGAAAACTTCGTCAGCGCAAGTATCGGCATCGCGCGCTTTCCGGAAGATGGACAAGATGCCGATGCACTGTTACGCAGCGCCGACGCGGCAATGTACGCAGTCAAGGCACAAGGGCGCAACGGGCTGCGCGCCTACACGCCCGAGCTCAATATTGCGGATCAGGCCCGCTGGCAGCTCGAGAAGGACCTGCACAAGGCGCTGGAACGCGAGGAATTGCTGCTGCACTATCAGCCACAAATTGATGCGCAGAGTGGCGCGATTGTCGGAGTCGAGGCACTGATGCGCTGGTCACGCGGCGGCAAGCTGATCCCGCCAGGCGAATTCATCCCGATTGCCGAAGAAACCGGGCTGATCGCCGCTTTCGGTGAGTGGGCATTGATCACTGCGGCCCGCCAGTCGGCCGAATGGCTCAAA
>JAYVUH010000082.1:0-6357 GCA_043788115.1 Burkholderiales bacterium | reverse complement strand
GGATGTTGCGACGAAAAACCGCTATCGCCCACATCCAAATAGCGAAAGTGCTTGGTGGCGAAGGTACCCGCCTTGACGGTCACCGTCTCCTCGCCAACGTACTCCACATCGATTTTCACCGGCGCCAACACAGGCGGGGTGGCACCGCGCAAGTCCGGCGACGGCAGATACATCGACATGGTGCGTCGCTTGATGGTAGACCAATCAAACCCACTTAGAAAAAATGCATCGGCGACCACCGGATGCGTGCCGAAGCCGTCGATCGGCGTGACCAGTTCCACGCGCTGCGACACGCGCCCGATGGATGGCCCATACGATTCACACTCGATGGCGGACTTGCCAAAACGAAACCAACCCGAGCCGTTGAATTTGTCGCCGACCACCAATCGCACCGTGCAGTCCATCGGTTGGCGATGCTCATCCATCGCAAACACCACGTCACGCAGCACCGTCGGCGCGGGATCTTCAATCTCGCATTACGCCCGCAGCACAATCTTGCCATCGGTGTGATGGGTAAAGGTAAAACGCTCATCACCGCGCAGCTGATTCATGCGCTCCGGTTTCTTCGAGGTGTAGGCAATGCGACCACGGACTGTTCTATGCAACATGCTGGGCTCCCTTACGATTTGAGTGCTCGATGCGTCTTGATCATTCAAAACCGATCTTTTGCGCTACGACTAAGTCTAACTTTCTTAGCGGGATAGGAGTATCCGAGCGAAGAAGCGTTGCGCTCACGGTACCAAATCTAACTTGCCTCTCCCCTCGCGGGAGAGGGATCGAAGGAGAGGGGAACGGGCACCACACTAGCCACGCCAGTGCGGCGGATAGGTTTTATCGAAATATGGTAATGCTTCAATACGCTTCATCCACGCGCTGAGTTTTGGTGGCACGAGGGCGAGTAGCTTGAAATCCGGCTTGCGGCTGTCGATGCGCCCAAGAAACGCCACGTAGGGATACAGCGTGAAGTCGGTCGCTGACAGCGCTGACCCGGCGAGGTAATCATGATCGAGCCACGATTCCACGACCGCGAGTTGCGCCGCCATCGACACCTTCCATTTGTTTACCGTTTCAAGGTCAACGCCATTGTCACCAGCACCGAATACGAGGCCAAAGATCTCGCCATTCAGTGGGTCGATGTGGGACATGATTTCGGCGGCACGTCGGCGTGCGATCGCTCTTGCCTTCGCATCCATGGGCCATAGCGGCGCGCCACTGGTTGGGTACTTGTCTTCAAGGTACTCGAGCATCGCGGAGGACTCGTACATGGCGAAACCGTCATCCACCAATGTCGGCACCTGGCCGCGCGGATTGACTGCCAAGAACGCCGCCGTTTTCAAGTCGCCATTGTCAAATTGCATTCGCTTCGCCTCATAAGGCAGCGCTTTGTGCTCAAGTGCCAGCCATATCTTCCATGCATATGGGGAGCCTGAGCCGAAGTAAAAAACAATTGGGTTTGCCATTTTCTGTCTCTCTTCTCGTTGTGCGGCACGACTTGGCTGCCGCTTGTTTCAATAGAAACTTACGTATTTGATCGCGTGATTGTAAAACGCACATCTACGTTGCGGCAAAACGCCGCCGCGACCAACCACTAGGCATGTCTTACTCGACGTACATTGCTTTGAACTCGGGATGCCTCGACAACACTTCCTTCAGCTTACCGACAAAAGAAATCTTCCCATACAGGTTGGCCTTCTGCAGGCCATCCAGAAGCTCATGAATCTCCGCCTTCTCGGCCGATGACAAGTGCGCTGACGCCACCACCTCGCCACGCAACTGCACCATCGCATGTTGCACATCGGGCTTCATGCTGGCGATTTTTTGTACACACTGGAAAACAGTCTGCCAATTCATGATGGTGTCCGGTGGGCGTTTCGCGTGCGTGAATGTGGGGGAACAAAAGATAAAACACCAGCACTGGCAGGCATTTTCGGGCATTTTTGCTTGGAAACGCACGTGGAATGGCGATTCTGTCAAACGAACGAAACCCGTTCCTCATGTCACCACCCTAGGCATATCTCCTCGGCCCCCGATTCAATCATTAGAGGGCAGGCTCCGGCCGGGGTTCGCGAATTCAACTAAAAAACCAACTTAGGTACCGGCTCGGGCAAGTGCCCAGTCTATCCTGAGCCCGTTGAAGGGCCGTTATAACAGGGTTAAGGTGATCGCGAATGCGGTCGCTTCAGTCCCACTATGCGCTGAATAACGCCTAAGTTAGTGCCGTTAGAATCCGTCCCGGATGATGCGCTGACACCCGACTGAGACGCGTTCATCCATGCAGCACCACACTAAAAGCTCGACCCCGGCTGTGTAAGAAACTCAAGCTCTTCGACAGTGGATTGTCGGCCCAGAATCGCGTTGCGGTGCGGATAACGGCCGAAACGATCAACGATGGCTTTGTGCTTCAACTCGAAGGTGTAATTGTTCGGCAATGCATACTCACGATAAAGCGCCTCAGCGGCGGCATGGACGATTCTCGATTCGCTGTGCATTTGCGGCAGAAACAGAAAGCCGCGTTCGACCGGTGTTAACGCAAGGTGGACGCCCAACGCAACTGCCGCCTGCGAAAGGATTAATGCCATCGGGTCTTGGGCGAATGCCTGCTCAGTGCCCCGGTAGACGTTGCGTGAGAACTGATCGAGCACAATGACCTCTGCTAGGCGCCCGCGAGGCTCAGTCCGCCAACTGAACAACTCGCCGAGTGCAGCGCAATCAAGTACATCGCCAAACCGCTGCCGAATTAATTCGTCGAACGTGGGCTCCGCGCTCCACCAAGATTTTTGGTCGATGTCTTCAAACCAGAACTTGTACACGTCTTGATACATGAGTTGCTCTGCTTTCTAGGGAACCTCTGATTAAGTTCAGTTCTAAGTCAGACTAGGTGCCGCAGTTGCCAGACTCGCAAGAAATTCGGCACCGCATATGTCTGATATGTAAGGAGAATTTCTTCCGTGAGCAACAATCTCATTTGGCAACATCGAAGCAACGAAATGGACTTAATCAGAGGTTCCCTAGATGTCACTGTGGGTGCAGCGATGCCTTAAGCCGCGCCAGCCCTTCTGCGATCGTGACCGACGGCACAAATCCAAGGTCCCGCTTGGCGGCGGAAATGTCATACCAATGCGCGGTGCCGAGCTGCTTGGCGAGAAAACGCGTCATCATCGGTTCATCGGACCGGCTCATCACGCGCCAGACAAACTCCAATACCGCGCCAACAACGTAAGCCGCGCCGGGCGAAATGTATTTCTCGCATGGCGGCAGTCCGCCCGCGGCCAGAATGCCATTGACCAGATCGCATTGGCGCATCGGTTCGCCTTGCGAAATGAAATACGCCCGACCCGCGCATTGCGCGCCTAGCGCAATGCGGTCTAGTGCCAGCAAATGTGCGCTAACCGCATTGTCGATATACACCGAATCAATTTTCTTGACGCCGCCGCCAACCAGACGCAATCGTCCGGCGCGGCCGCGCGCGAGAATACGCGCCGTCAGTTGCAGATCGTTTGGTCCCCAGATTAAATGCGGTCGCAGCGCGATGGTCGCCAACGTCGGACCATTTGCCGCGAGCACCATCGATTCTGCTTCGGCTTTAGTGGCCGGGTACGCCGTATCAAAGTGCGTCGCCAAAGGTGCGCTCTCATTCACCCCCTCAACGTCGCCACCAGTATGAATCACGGACGGCGTGCTGGTGTAGACCAACTTTTGAATGCCGTGCGCACGACAGGCCTCGATGACATTTCGCGTGCCGACGACATTGGCTTGGTAGTAGTCATCATATGGCCCCCAGACACCCGCCTTGGCGCCGATATGCATTACCGCTTCGCAACCGTTGGCGGCGTCCAGCACGGCGCGCGGGTCAGCCAGATCGGCACGAACCACTTCAACACCCAGCGCGTGTAGCTGCGGCGCGGCGCGGCGCTGCAGGCTGCGTACTTTGTTACCGCGCGCGACAAGTTGCCGGGCCACGGCCCCACCCAAAAATCCGCTACCACCGGTCACAAGAATCATGCGAGCCTCGCCTGCGCCCAAACCGCCAGCTTCTCGCGGCCGATCTTGGCGTTGTGACGTATGTCCACGGGGAAGCCCGGGTGGATCAGAAAGTGCGTGATACCTTTGGTGTGTTCGTGCTTTGCGCCGATCATTTTCAGCTCATCAAACAACACGCGTTCCGACAGCGCGTTCTTCGCACGCCACTCAGGATCGAGTTCGATGCAAAGCACCGGTACGCGCTTATCACCAATCTTCGCGCCGACCGTGGCGCCGACCAGCGCAGTGCGAAACACCGCCGCATGCGTGTTGAAAATTTCCTCAACCGGTGCCGAGAACAACGTCACACCGTCCAGCTCAACGCGATGCGACTTGCGCCCGCAAAACCACAGCCGACCAGCCGCGTCGAAGTAACCAACATCTCCCATGCGATGCACGACCACACCATCGCGGTTGATCTTTGCCAAGATAGTCGCCTCAGGCCGACCGACATACATCGACGTCACGGTAGGGCCAGCAACGGTGATTTCTCCGACCTCACCCACCGGCAGTTCGCGAACGTGCGTCCAATCGCAGATGGGCTCATCGGTAATGGCAATGATGCGAACATCGTTCGGCGCAACCACGCGACCCACGCAAACGCCGGCACCCGCATCAGTGAGCGTCCGCGTGTCGGCAAGAATTTCGCGGCTGCCAATACTCGCAACCGGCAGCGCTTCAGTGGCACCGTAGGGCGTAAAGATCTCTGCGTTTGGCGACAGCATCTGATGCATGCGTTCAAGGGTCGCCGCCGGTACCGGCGCACCTGCAGTCAGAATGCGTCGCACGGTTGGCCATTGCACCTTGTTGCCGACGACACCTTTGATAGCACCGTCGGCAACAGCGTGGCGGCTCACGGTCGCCAGCAGCGCGGGCGAAGCGAACACATTGGTCACGCCCCAGTCGTCGATCGCGTGTTTGATCTTCATCGGGTCAACCTTGGCTGGCCGCGTGAAGTCCATGTCGGGCACCACGGTGGTCATGCCGAGTGCAGGGTCAAAGAGCGCGAACAACGGAAAGGTCGGTAGATCGACTTCGCCAGGCTGGATGTCGTAGGTCTCGCGAATCAGTTCTACCTGCGCCGCGAAGTTGCCGTGGCTGTAGCGCACGCCCTTGGCGATACCGGTGCTGCCACTAGTGAACAAAATTGCGGCGGTTTCATCGGCTGTGGTGTTTTCAAGAACTGCACTTGTGCCTTTGCCGATTGCGATCACATTCGCAAGCGTGATGCCGCCCCAAAACCAGCGATACCAACGAGAGCCTACCGTGATGCAGATGTGGATAGTCTTGCGTCCCAGACCCAGCACCACGCGCGCCGCATGGGCGGTGGGAATGCCGATGAAGGCTTCAGGCTCCGCTTCCGCGAGGCAGGTTTTGAGTTGTGCGATGCCGAGGCCCGGGTCGATCAACACCGGCACGATGCCGGCTTTGAATAGCGCGAAGGTCAGCGCAAAGAAATCAGGCCCCGGTTTGACCATCAATACAGTCCGCATCCCACGCACGAGGCCGATTTTGCCGAGGCCCGCGGCGATCACATCGCTCTGCCGATCAAGCTCGGCATAGGTCTGCCGCGCGTAAGTTCGTTTGCCCTGTGCGTCGAGCCCGGCGGGGAACACCACTGCGAGTGTGTCGGGCTGCAGGCGCGCCATCCTCGGCAGGTGCGCCGCAATGTTACAAACCTGGACGTCTCCAGCGTTGCTCATGATGCGGCTCAGCCGGCGCTAGACCGCACGAATTGCGTGATGATCGGAATCAGCTCATCGGCGGCGTCTTCGAGCACGTAGTGGCCGGCGTCTGGCATCAGATGCACCTTCGCGTTGGGCAGGTGCTTTTGCCATTGCCGTAAGAATGCCGCGTCGAAAACAAAATCCTTGCCGCCCCAGCCGACCATCGCGGGCGTGTCCTTAAAGATGTGCAGGTTCGCTTCCGCGTGCTTGACGATCGCATACCCAGCGTCAGCCGGACTCAAAGGAATGTCCTGCACAAAGCGTAGCGTCGCGATGCGATTCGCCCATGAATTGTATGGCGCGCAATAGGCGCGGGCGATGTTGGCCGGCATGCGGTTGCGACGGCAGCCGATCACGGTGGAGCCATAGGCGAAGGCGTTGAGGCCGCGCACCAACAGCGTGCCCAACCAAGTGCGGGTCAGTTTCAGCGGCCACGGAAATGGTTTTTCCGACGGCAGTGGAAACGCACCCGTGTTCAGAATGACCAACCGCGCGACCTGCTCGGGATGACGCACCGCCCAGCCCATACCGATCATGCCGCCCCAATCGTGCATCACCAGCGTCAGTGGTTGCGTGAGCGTCAGAGAGGCGATGAAGGCGTCGAGATCGT
>JAYVUH010000081.1:0-2020 GCA_043788115.1 Burkholderiales bacterium | reverse complement strand
GAAGGCTACACTCGTCCCTAGGCTACCGCGCTCCGGTGGAGTTCGAAGCCTTACACGCTGCCTAACTAACAGGTGTCCACTTTTTCGTAGGAACTTCCCCGCCGGGTGTAGACTTGGCACAAGCAAAGGCCGCTAGCCGGCGGCCGCTAAATTCAAGTGTTAGGCCCCATTGATGCTTCCCGTCTTCGTTCTCGGACTCGCGATTTCCACAGCCCCGGTTTCTTCGGACGCCGTGGGCCGAGAGCCGTTTCTTCTTCAATTCACCAACGACGTTGCGGCGGCAGCGAACCTGGGCCAACTCTCGCGCGCGCCTTTGGCTAACGGTTTAGAGATTCGCGTTTGGGTGGGATTCGGAGTAGTCACGCCAGAACATATGCTTCGACTGCGCGTTGATGGGGCTGGACGCATTTCGGGACAGCTCTGGGTCTATTTTCCGAGCGACTTAACGTACATCGAGGACATTCACGAGCGTCATCGCGTCCGCCGCGAGTGGACGCACGACTGCAGCAACCTGAAACACGGAAAGAAGCATGACGTCTGCATTGCCTTGTTTAAGAAGGTGCCAGACTGGGCTTCCACGTACCACACTCTCACTTCGCTTGGAATCGCGACACTCCCGGACGAGTCCGATCTCCCCAAGCAAAAATCAACTGTTCTCGACGGAGTTGCGATGGTCGTTGAGATTCGAAGCGAACACGAATACCGTGCATACGCGTATTCGAACCCGATATTTCGGGAGGGCCCGGAGGCCAAGGCGGCGGTGAGCATTCTCGATACCGTAGGCGAGATCATAAGATCGTATGGTCGCTAGAGATAAATTGGCGCCGTCGCCTAACCATTCATTCAAGGTGACGCGATAGGATAGTTCCTTCGCTTTAGTGGACACCCTGTCCTAACTACTCAGGAGTTGTCCCAATGCCCAAGCCAGGCCCAAGAACCACCTACCGTTACAGCCCCGAATTCAAGTCCACCGCGGTCCGTTTGAGCCAGCTTCCCGGCGTCGCGGTGCAGGATGTGGCCCAGTCGCTTTACATTCACCCTTTCATGTTGTCTCGTTGGCGCAAGCAAGCGCGCGAGGGCATGGTCATGGCAAAGGGTGTCGTGGTTGATAAGAAAGTTGCGGCCGAGCTCAAGGCGCTTCGCCAGATCAAGAAGGCGTATGAGCGCCTCAAGGTCGAGCATGACGTTTTAAAAAAAGCGATCGCGTTCACTTCCGCATTAAGAGCGACGTCTTCGCCTTCATCGAACACCATAAAGCAGTCGTCCCGGTGAGGGTGATGTGTCGGCTGCAGGGCGTCAGTGCCAGCGGGTTCTACGCCTGGCGGGACCGCCCGCTCAGTCAGCGCGCTCAGGACGATCTGCAACTGCTCAAGAAGGTACGTCGTGTGCATCGTCAAAGCGATGACACCTACGGCAGCCCTCGCGTGCACCAACAGCTGCGCAAGGATGGCGAAGTCGTCGGGCGGCGGCGAATCGCGCGATTGATGCGGGAAAACGCCGTCCGCGGCTGCTCGGCGGACCTGTATCGACGTGTGCCTGGCATGGATCGGTTCTTCGCCAGTGTCGACAACAAGATTCACACCTTGACCATTGATCGGCCCGATCAGGTGTGGGTCGGCGATGTCACTTACCTCAAGGTGGCTGGTTCATGGCGCTACTTGGCCACGGTCATGGATCGCTACTCGCGCAAGTTGTTGGGCTGGGCCTTGGGCACGGAAAAAACCGCTGCGTTGACCGGCCGTGCGCTGGCTGCAGCGGTGCGCCACCGCAAGCCGGCGCCGGGCACGCTGTTCCATAGCGATCGCGGCGTGGAGTTCTTGGCCAGCGACTTCAAGGATGCCCTGGCCCAAGCCGGGCTGGTACAAAGCACCAACCGGCCACGCCGCATGACCGACAACGCGCACATGGAGTCTTGGAACAAGTCGATGAAATCGGACATGTATCACCGCCGGCGCTTTACCCAGGACCGGGTGCTGCACTCGGCCGTACGCAGCTACGTGGATTTCTACAACAACCGAAG
>JAYVUH010000080.1:0-3804 GCA_043788115.1 Burkholderiales bacterium | reverse complement strand
GCTGGTGGGGCGACCTGACCGAGGCCGAGCAAAAAGCCGCCGAAGGCAAGAACTGGAAGACCGACAGCTCCGGCGGCATCATCCGCGTGGCGATGAAGGTGCACGGCTGCCATCCGTTCGGCAATGCCAAGGCGCGCGCGGTCGTATGGAACTTCCCCGACGGCATCCCGCAGCATCGCGAGCCCCTGTATTCGCCGCGGCCGGACATGGTGGCCAAATATCCGACGCACGACGACAAGAAGGCATTCTGGCGGCTGCCCACGCAGTACAAGAGTCTCCAGGACAAGAACGTCACGGACAACGTCGCGAAGAACTTCCCGCTGATCCTCACCAGCGGCCGCTTGGTGGAATACGAAGGCGGCGGTGACGAGACGCGCTCCAATCCGTGGCTGGCCGAACTGCAGCAGGAAAACTTCGTCGAGATCAACCCCAAGGACGCCAACGACCGTGGGGTGAAGGACGGCGAATACGTCTGGGTCAAGTCGCCGACGGGAGCGCAGATCAAGGTCAAGGCACAAGTGACCGAGCGCGTCGGCGCCGGGACCACGTTCATCCCGTTCCACTTCTCCGGCTGGTGGCAGGGCAAGGACATGCTCGAGTATTACCCCCAGGGCGCGCACCCCATCGTCCGGGGCGAGGCAGTCAACACCGCGACGACGTACGGCTACGACAGCGTGACGATGATGCAGGAGACCAAGACGACGCTGTGCCAGGTCGCCAAGGCCTGAACGACTAGAGAGCCGAGGAGACGACATCATGGCCCGAATGAAATTTATCTGTGACGCTGAGCGCTGCATTGAATGTAACGGCTGTGCGACGGCGTGTAAAAACGAACACGAGGTGCCTTGGGGTGTCAACCGTCGCCGCTTGGTGACGGTCAATGACGGTAAGCCCGGTGAGCGCTCGATCTCGGTCGCGTGCATGCACTGCTCCGATGCACCGTGCATGGCGGTCTGTCCAGTCGATTGCTTCTACAAGACCGAAGAAGGTGTTGTATTGCACGACAAGGACCTGTGTATTGGCTGTGGCTACTGCTTCTACGCGTGTCCGTTCGGCGCGCCGCAGTTTCCGCAGGCAGGTGCCTTCGGTCTGCGCGGCAAGATGGACAAGTGCACGTTCTGTGCCGGTGGACCTGAAGAAAACCACAGCAAAGCCGAGTTCACCAAATACGGACGTAATCGTATTGCCGAGGGAAAACTGCCGGCTTGTGCAGAAATGTGTTCCACCAAGGCGTTGCTGGCGGGCGACGGCGCGGTGATTGAATCGATCTACAAGACGCGTGTGCAACGTCGTGGTAAGGGCGATGAAATCTGGGGCTGGGCGATGGCGTACAAACGCGGAGACGCGCTGGTCGCTGGAGCGAAGTCATGATGGCCCGCGCTGTCATCGCCACACTGGCCGTGGCTGTCCTCGCAGTCACGCTTGCCGGTTGCGGTGAAATTGACCAAAAAGCGAAGATTGAAAAAGTCTACGCCGGCAAGAAAGACAGCAGGGCGTCAGACGATCCCCGATTTGGTGGCGATCGCAAAAAGTGGGAAACCACGTTGGCGGAGCGCAGCAAGACCCAGAATGAATATCTTCGTACCGACGTCAAATAAAAAACCCATTCAGAGGAGCATGCAATGACAACGAGTCGCTCAAGTAGTGTTCACGTCGGCTGGTGCTGGTCAGCGGCACTGGCTGCACTAGGACTTTCTTTGGGATTGTCCGCGCAAACCCCGGCGGTGCCGGCAAAGGCGGCGGCACCTGCGGCTACCTCAGCCGCCACGGCCGTTCCTGTAGCCGCAGTTGAGGCGCCGAAAGCGGCACCCGCGCTACCGGCAGGCAGCACCGCACAACCCGGTTGGAACGTGCCGCCGAAGTGGTCTGACGTTGAGCTAAGGCCGCAATACGCTTCGGTCCCCGGGCGCGAGATGAATGTGCTGGTGGAAGACAAAGGCCAATGGTGGCGGACCATCCGCAATGGTCCAGTTACCTTCTACGGTGGCATTTTGCTTCTCATTGTGCCGGCGTTGTTGCTCGCATTTTTTGCCATCAAGGGACCGATGAAATTGCACGGCGCGCCCTCAGGCAAACTGATGGAGCGCTTCAATTCGGCTGAGCGGATGGTGCACTGGACGATGGCGATTTCGTTTGTGGCGCTGGCAGTCTCAGGCATTATTTTGTTGTTCGGCAAATACATCCTGATGCCGGTATTCGGTGCGTCCGCATTTTCGTGGGTGGCGCAAATCATGAAGGGTGTGCACAATTTCATCGGTCCGCTGTTCATGTTCTCGATCGTTGCGTTCTTCGTCTTATATGTGAAGGACAATTTTTTCAAGTCACACGACGTGACCTGGTTGACCAAACTGGGCGGGGCGCTGTCTGACAAAGAGATCCCGTCAGGTCGGTTCAATGGCGGCGAAAAGGTCTGGTTCTGGCTATCCATTGTGTTGCTGGGTGTGGTCATCAGCATTTCTGGCGCGATCCTGCTATTCCCAAATTGGGATAGCACCCGCGAACTCATGGCTGAAGCGAACTTGGTACATGGCGTTGTCGCTGTGTTGTTCATGGCCGCCTCGCTTGGACACATCTATATCGGGTCGATCGGCATGCAGGGCGCTTATCAGGGTATGCGTACCGGTGTGGTTGATGAGACCTGGGCTAAAGAACACCATGAGCTCTGGTACAACGAAATGAAAGCAGGCAAGCCTGCCAAGCCCATGGGTGCGGCGCAACCAGCCGCCGGCGACGACTAGGAGACCATGATGAAACTATCCACATTTGTGTTTGGTGTCTGCCTGACCGGACTGTGCAGCGTCGCGCTAGCCAAGTTGCCGCCGCCGCCAGTCGATCCAGCGGCTGCCGCTGCCAAGGCCGAGAAGGACAAGGCAACTGCCGAGAAGACGAAGGCCGATCAGGCTAGGTATGAAGACAAGTCCGTTGCCAACTTTCAAGGCAATATGAAGAAAGCTGGCAAGCCGGTGCCTAAGCCCACGCCGATTGTTGTTGCAGCCGCACCGGCCCCCGCAGCAGGCGCAAAGCCAGCGGCACCGGCCCCGGCGCCCGCAGCAGGTGCAAAGCCAGCCGCGCCGGCCCCACCCAAGAAGTAGTGAAGATAGATACCGATGAGACACGCAGTTCGAACTTCAATCGCTTTGCTGGTCGCCTCCACGCTGTTGGGTTGCGCGAGCGCGCCGGTAGATGGTCCAGTCGCGGTAGCGATGCTGGAAGCCACTAAGGGCAATCAGACCACTGGTACGGTGACTTTTACGCAAACCGGTTCGAAAGTTCGCATTGTCGCGGACGTCAAGGGTCTCAAGGCTGGTGCCGAGCATGGTTTTCATATTCATGACAAAGGCGACTGCAGTTCGGGTGACGGCATGAGTACGGGCGGTCACTTCAATCCGGGCGGCAAAGGTCACGCGCACCCCGCAGAAATGGAACGTCACGCTGGCGATTTACCTGCGCTCGCAGCAGATGCATCGGGCAACGCCAAGCTGTCGATCACGCTTGATCTGCTGACAGTTGCCCCCGGCACGAACAGCGTCGTCGGACGCGGCCTGATCGTTCATCGTGACCCTGACGACTACAAGACCCAACCGACTGGCAACTCCGGCCCCCGCATCGCTTGTGCGGTGATCAAGGCAAAGTAGTAACTTAAGGAGGGTCTGATCAAGTTCATTCAATTCATCTTGCGGCGACATCGGGGCATCTGCGTTGTTATGCTTCTCGTGCGGTAGCCCGGCAACGCACCTTCGTCGCATGCCTAGCAGCTGCCCCGATCTCTCCACAATCTGAACCAAAGCAACTTAATCAGACCCT
>JAYVUH010000079.1:0-2126 GCA_043788115.1 Burkholderiales bacterium | reverse complement strand
AAGTGATTTTGTGCCAATCGGAGTTATGCGGTCCAAGTCCGCTGCGAAGCGAACCTCGGTAACGCTGTCAGGCAAAGGACCGGGAACCGTTGGAATAATTTTGGCATCGTAGAAGCAGATGGATTGCTTCGCCGCCTCATAATCGAAACGAACGTTGCGAGCCGTTTGCCATGCGCTACCTAGAGTTTGGTGAACGAGGCGCGTAAGACGAAGGTGCAACTGCGGCTTTCGGCTGAGAGGTAGGTGGATGGCATCGAGCAAATCGAACACGTTCTTTCCGCCCCCAGAGCTTTCCACGATAACGGACGCAATGACCAGTCGTGCGCCCGATGGCGGTGTTAGTTGTTCCAGCGCGAAATGATGGCGTCGCGGCCTCCGCGAAGCAGTCTTCACCTCGATCCGGTCCGTGCCAGAGTTGAAATCGTATCTGTCGCTTGGCTCTGCATGCCAGGCTTTGGCTAGTGTCTCGACATCCTTGGCTTCGTGAAGCAGCAGCAGTTCGCCCCACAACCCTTGAATTTCTTTCTTCGGAATCGCGCTGAGTGCGCGGAACAACTCAACGATGTCCTCGACGACGGATGCGACCTTGGATTTGTCGATCGTCCGTCCAAGCGCCGCTGAAATGCCCGGCAGCAGTGCAAGAAAATGGTAGCGAACGACGGTATCCGCCGAGACGCATTTGATGACGGTGAATGTACCGAGTTGCGGTGTCCTGCCCGATGCCGAAACGTGGCAGCGCAGATCAAACAGGACGGCGATATTCTCCAAAACCAACGGGACTCTCGCCCTCCCCTTTGTCGCCGGGCCTGTGACTATGAGCAGGCATGGACAGCCGCCTTCGTCTTTGCCGAGTTTGTGCGCGCAGTCCGGTTCCAACGGAATTGCGCTGAACGAGCATGATGATGCCGTGCCCGGCTGTGGTAGCGGCAGCGCATCAAACGCACGCGCAAGGTCGGCGGATTTCATACCGGCAGGTCTTGGATGAGCATGTCGCTGCCCATTGCGAGCGGCAACTTGATCGCCACCGCTGGCACACGATCACACACGAGCGCACCGCTCGCGGAACTTAGAGTGAGCATGTGAATTTGGACGGTGAACTCATCGGCTGAATGAATCGCACGATCACCCGGATACACGTCGCCGGTCTTGTGTTGTCCACGCCCAATGCTCGCGCCTTGGAAGAACGCGCCGGAAGAGGGTAATTCAGAATTCTCGTCAAGGGTGCGGTTTCTCGGGATCTGACCAGCGGCGGGAGTCCAAGACATCAGGTAAATTCTGGCGGGCGTGTCGGGATTTCGATCCAGAAACTCGCGCACTTGCAGAAGCACGCCGGTGAATCGCTGGCTGTCGTTGGGATCGGCGAACTGAAATTGAGTGAGAAAATCTTGGAACAAATTCTCCAATGTGACGAGCGCGTTGCCGACTTGCATCGTGTCAGTGCGTTCCGCATGGCCGTCCGTTGGGCTGAATGAGAGCGTCTCCAGCGCCGTGATGAGGGCGCGGTTGTGAGCAACGGATTGCGCGGTGAAATGAGGCGCACGCGGATAGAACCAATCCGCAGCGAAGTTCACATGCTGATAATCCAAATCGAGGACGTTGCGGCGCGTCGGCTTGAGCGAACGGTCGAGGAAGAACGCGCGACGCCATTCTGAGAGCGAACGCCCGGAAGCCGATTGCTCACGCAATTGCGCGCGGACATTCTCCTCATGGCTAACATAGACAGAAAACGCACGTTGCACGTCGCTTTCGAGGAATACGCGGCACAAGCCGAGATAACCGCGCTTGTAGCCAAGGAACCGTGCGCGCTGCTGGATCGTATCGGCATGACCGACTCCTTTGGTGCGAGGCATGTATGTCACGGTCAGCCCTTCGACCGTAAATCCACGATCCATAGATTGCCCGCCAACAAGAATGTGGGCGTAGTCGGACTGCCAATCAATCGCCTGCGTTTTTCCGAGTCTGGTATTTACTTCGTGAATTTGAGTTCTGTTGATCTCCTGCCACAGCACGCCCTCGATTTCCGCAAACGGCGGCAGGCTGGGAAATGTCTCGGCGAGGTTTGTGTGCGCTGTCTGGAAGTCTGCGAGCAGTGATACTTGATCAGGGTCGCCGTCGGCGCCCAGCAC
>JAYVUH010000078.1:0-2115 GCA_043788115.1 Burkholderiales bacterium | reverse complement strand
ACCGATTGTGGCGCTACGATTTTTCACGCAAAAACCTCAGATTGATGAGTGAGAACACCAGGGTCAACAGAAACAACACCACGCCAATAGCGGATGCATAGCCCATCTCGAACTCGGTAAAGGCGGACTCGTAGATGTAGTACACCAGCGTCTTGGTCGAATCCATCGGACCACCCTGCGTCATGACGTACACCTCTTCAAACACCTTCATTGCCGCGATCGACGACATCACAGTTACCACGGCGATTGAGGGGCGCAACAGTGGAATGGTGATGTAGAGCATCTGCTGCCACGCGCTAACACCTTCTACTTCAGCAACCTCATAAAGGTGGCGGGGAATCGCCTGTAAGCCTGCGAGATAGATCACCATGTAGTAGCCCATGCCGCTCCAGATGGTCACCGCCATCACACTCAAAAGCGCATTGGCCGGATCGGTCAGGAACGCCACCGGATTGTCCGTCACACCTGTCGCAAGCAAAACATAGTTGAGAATGCCCTGCTCCTCGTAAACCCATTTCCAGATCAACCCGCTGATCACCAGCGACGTAATCACCGGCAGGTAAATGGCGGCGCGAATAAAGGCGATGCCGGGAATGTGTTTGTTGACTAATGCCGCCAGAAAAATCGGCGCGACAACTAGCACCGGCACGACGACGATCATATAAAGAATGGTGTTCTTCAGTGCCGCCCATAAAAATGGGTCTCGCCACAGGTTGACGTAGTTAGCCAACCCAACAAAGTCGGCCTCCCGGATCATGTTGAAGTTGGTGAAGCTCAGGTAGATCGCTTTTAGTGCAGGATAAATCACGAACGTACCCAACACCACGCACGCCGGGATCAGGAATAGATATGGCGTCAATGGGTGGCTGCGCTGCGCCGACGATCCTGACGACGTTCGCATCATGTCGCCGCCACCGGTGTCCGGTCAAACACCAACCGCGCTGCGCCGTACACGCCGGCGTCATTGCCGAGCGTAGCAGCGACCAGCGGTACCTTCACGCTTGAATCAGCTAGGTGCGCAGCAAGGTGGGCCGCGAGGTTGGCCTCGAGCAGCGGCCACCAGTGGTGTCGCGAATCGACCATCCCCCCGCCAATGATGATGCGGTCTGGATCGATAATCCAGTGCAGGTTGTGAATCTGCAAGGCGAGGTGTTCGCACCAGCGCTCAATTGCGAGCCGGGCATCGGCCTCATCTGCCTCAAACCTCTCAATGACTTCCGCACCACCAACCGGTGTGGTGCCGGGAACGATCTGCCGGTAAACATTGCCAAGCCCGCTGCCGGATACCAAATGCTCGATCTTAACTTGCTGCTGTGAATAGGGGTCCCACATTCGGGCGATGCCGTAGTGGCCAGTCAGATGGTGCGCGCCTGTGACGAGTCGACCGTCGACCATCATGGCGCCGCCGAGCCCGGTGCCGAGCGTCAACATGACTGCGCTGCGGCCTGCGGTCATGCTATGGTTGCCACGCCAGACTTCGCCGACCAGCGCGCAGTTGGCGTCGTTGTCAGCGACAACAAGCGTCGAGTATCGATTGGTGAAGTGTGCGCCGAGCGGCATCCCCACCCAGCCGGGAATGTTCGGGGCAGAACTGACGACCAGCCCGGTTTCAGGTTCAATTACGCCGGCGGACGAGATGCCAATACCAATCAGGGCGTGACTTGTGGACAAACCGGACCGCAGTTCATCGATACAGCCTTCCACCACGCTGAGGACGTGCTTGCCGCCGCGCGCCGCGCCGGTGGGATGGCGTGTTCCCGCCATCAGCGCACCATCGCGGCCGATGACCGCCGCACGGATTTTCGTTCCGCCAATATCAACGCTGATGGCGACATCATGCAATGCGCTGCTCACTTGGCCGACCTCATGGTTGAAGTTTCGCTTGATTTTGGCGGGCATTGCAACAGCTGCGCCCAAGTGGCATCCGTATCCGCAAGCGCGCCACCGACCGATTTGCGTCCGAGCATTACGGCTTGAAGGTTGCGCGCGTAATCGCTGCGAAACTTACTGTACTTTCGCATCGGCGGTACCAGCACCGCGCCGGTCTTGACCTGCTGGACCGAAAGCGCGCGCGCCTCATCGAGCAACGCGTCGCCGGTGGTCGCCGAAAAAAAC
>JAYVUH010000077.1:0-5738 GCA_043788115.1 Burkholderiales bacterium | reverse complement strand
TGGTCGTAACCCGGTGCGATGTCGGTGGTGAGGGGCCCAAGCGTATAGAAGGGTGCCTCGTGGCAATACTTCAATTGCAGGTCCATGTTTTCTTTGATGAGGTGCATCGGCACGTGGCCTGGGCCTTCGATCATCACTTGCACGTCGTGCTTCCACGCCACTTTTGTCAGTTCACCAAGCGTTTTCAATTCGCCCAATTGCGCTTCGTCGTTGGCATCAAAGCCAGAGCCGGGGCGCAAGCCATCGCCTAAGCTGAACGAGACGTCGTACGCCTTCATGATCTCGCAGATGTCTTCGAAGTGCGTGTACAGGAATGATTCCTTGTGATGCGCCAAGCACCACTTCGCCATGATCGAGCCGCCTCTAGAGACAATGCCGGTCATACGGTTCGCCGTCATGGGGATGTAGCGCAGCAATACGCCGGCGTGAATGGTGAAGTAATCCACGCCTTGCTCGGCTTGCTCGATGAGCGTGTCTTTGAAAATCTCCCACGTGAGGTCTTCGGCTTTGCCGTTCACTTTTTCCAGCGCTTGATAAATCGGCACCGTGCCGATCGGCACAGGCGAGTTGCGGATGATCCACTCGCGCGTTTCGTGAATATTCTTGCCGGTGGAAAGATCCATCACCGTGTCGCCACCCCAGCGGGTGGACCACGTCATTTTTTCAACTTCTTCGGAGATCGATGAGGACACTGCCGAGTTGCCGATATTGGCGTTGATCTTTACCAAGAAGTTGCGGCCGATGATCATCGGTTCCGACTCGGGGTGGTTGATATTGGCCGGGATGATGGCGCGGCCGCGGGCAACTTCATCGCGCACAAATTCGGGCGTGATGAATTCCTGAATATTCGCGCCGAACGATTCACCCGCGTGTTGCTTGGTGATCATCTCCGGATGATTGGCCAGCATCCATACGCGGTTTTGGTTTTCACGGATGGCGATGTATTCCATCTCCGGCGTGACGATGCCTTTTTTCGCGTAGTGCATCTGCGAAACATTGGCACCCGCTTTGGCGACGCGCGGATGACGTTTCAGATTGAAGCGCAGTTCGTTCAGCTTGGCGTCGTTCAATCGCTCGACGCCAAATTTTGACGATGGCCCGGCCAGCAGCATCGTGTCGTTGCGTTCCTCGATCCACTTTTCACGCAGTGGTGCTAAGCCGGAGCGGATGTCGATCTTCACATTTGGATCGGTGTACGGGCCGGAGGTGTCGTAGACAAAGATGGCTGGATTCGGCTCGCCCTTGCCGGTGCCGGACATGGCGAGCGGCGTGTCGGATTGTGAAATCTCGCGCATCGGCACGCGAATATCCGCTCTGCTTCCTTCCACATACACCTTGCGTGAGTTCGGCAGCGGCTTGACTGCGGCTTCGTCCACCGTGGCGGTGGCTTCGAGGAATTTGGCGGCGTGTTGGATAACTTCGGGTGCGTTCATATTGCGCTCTCAAAAAGTGGCATAGAGCGCGAAGGCGGTAGCGGTGCGGGTACTGTCCAAACTGGGCTACTGGCTTCGCTTCCCTACGGCGGCATGACCCGCATCAGGTTCCAAGGGTTTGTCTCATCCAACTTGCTTCCCTCTCTCCGGCTCTCTCCCCCAAGGGGCGAGAGTAAGAAATGTTGCGTCGCGTTGCCGCGGCGCATGGTGTGGGTTGGAACCCCTAGCGATGTCGACACATTACGCGAAGGCGCCTCTCACAGCAAACGCAGCAAACGCGCTGGGTCAATTCGGGCCAGGCGCGGTACCAAAGCGCGGAGACACGGCTTGACGCGAAACAGGCAAGAGCGTATCTTAATGACTTATTGGTCATTAAATAGCCCACCAATGTCATCAATCGCCAAGACTATTGAGCCCCGCTGGGAGCGCCGCAAAGACGCGCGTCCGGGGGAACTTGCCACTGCGGCCCTCGACTTGTTTATCGAAAAGGGCTTCTCTGCGACCAGGCTTGACGATGTTGCCAAGCGCGCTGGCGTCTCGAAGGGGACGCTGTATCTCTACTTCGATAGCAAAGAAGCGCTGTTCAAGACGGTCATCGAAGAGGGCATTGTATCCCGCATTGCCGAATACGAAACGTACATGCGTGCCTATCAAGGTACATCGGCCGAGCTGATCCGCGACCTCATTAATACTTGGTGGGAGCAAATCGGCGGCACGCGCCTGGGTGGTATCACCAAATTGATGATGTCCGAATCGGGCAACTTTCCGGAGCTGGCGACCTTTTATCACAACGAGGTCATTACGCGCGCCATGGGCTTGTTTGTCTATGTCATCGAGCGCGGCATCAAGTCCGGTGAGTTCCGCGCGGTGCCAATGGATTACGTCCCCCGGATTTGCGCCGCGCCGGTGGTGATGCTGATGCTGTGGCGCCACTCGTTTGACGTATGTGGCGCGAAAGATATCGACCCCAAGGGCTATCTGCAAACGCATACCGATATGCTGATCCATTCTTTTACTGCGAGGTCGGCAACGAGCTAGCGGTTTGTTGAAATTCACGATATTCGTTTGACAGTAGATGGCGGTGTCTCACTTCCCCCTTCGGCACGCTCAGGGCAGGCTCTTTTACAAAGGGGGAAGTCGCACGCGATGAGCGATAAGTTCAACCCGATTTCGAATTAAGAATTTCAACAAACTGGCAAAGATAGTCTCTAGACCACGATTTGCTAAAATTTCGCGTCTGACTTCGGTTGTCGCTGGCGTGAGCATGACGTCGCCTCCGCAACAGCCCTCCGCATAACCCGCACTGTGTCTGGCCAAATCATGGATATCGAACAAGCCCGCTTCAATATGGTCGAGCAACAAATCCGCACCTGGGACGTGCTCGACCAGTCGGTACTCGATCTGCTGTTCACGGTCAAACGTGAAGACTTCGTGCCGACGGCCTATCGCTCGCTCGCGTTCGTCGATATGGAAATCCCGATCGGCGAAGGCCAGACCATGATGGCACCGAAAATGGAAGCGCGCGTCATTCAAGAACTCGGCCTGAAACCGCAGGATAACGTGCTCGAAATCGGCACCGGTTCGGGCTATCTGAGCGCCCTCCTAGCAAGTCGCACCGCCAGTGTGGCGTCCATCGAGCTCTTTCAAAGTCTGGCGACCAGCGCCGCAGCGCGACTCGCCGCAGTTGGTATTGGTAACGTCGAAATCGCCGTTGGTGATGCCGCCAAGTCGCCCGCGTCATTCGTGCCCGCGAATCAGAAATTCGATGTGATCGTCTTGACTGGCTCAGTACCGGTGCTGCCCGCCGTGTATCTTGAGTATCTTGCCGTGGGCGGCCGCATGTTCGCTATTGTGGGTGACGCGCCGGCCATGAAGGCCATGCTGTTTACCAAGACCGGCGAAAGCCGCAGCACGGCAGTTGAGTTATTTGAGACGGTGGTCGCGCCGCTCATCAACGCCGAGCAACCCTCTCGTTTCAGTTTCTAGCGTGCGCCAGTTATCCGTCACGGACCTCCACACCATGATGCAGGCCACTCCAGTCGAACGGCCCATCCTTATCGACGTGCGTGAGCCGTGGGAGTTCCAATTGGCGCGCATCGACGGCTCTACCCATCTGCCGATGGGTGAAATCCCGTCACGCATCCAGGAGATCGATCAGACGCATCCTACGGTCGTAATCTGTCATCACGGGGTTCGAAGTCTGCAAGTCGTCGCATATTTGCAGCAGCAGGGCTTTGATAACCTTCATAATCTGCAAGGTGGTATCGACGCATGGTCGCGGGACGTCGACCCGACGGTGCCGTGCTACTGAATCGAATTGAGTTCATCCACGCCGCGCCGGAATTGCAGCCGCGGCACGCCTTCTAACAAAACCGCTTCCACGTACCTGAGTTCACATGAAAAACCATACACTTTGTCGCGCCATCGGTGGTCTGTTTGCCACCTCACTCATGAGCGCCGCATTCTCAGCCTCGGCCGCGGATCTGACCGCCATCTACCGCGACGCCATCGCACAAGACCCGGTGTTCTCCGCTGCGCGCTTTGCCTATGAGGCCGCTAAAGAGGGCGCCCCGATTGCACGCGCGGCCACGCTGCCATCAATCGGATTAGTGGGCTCGTCCACGCGCGTGAGCAGCGATGTCGATTTCGCCGGTACCAGCACTTCACGGGACTACACCACCAAGGGCTATTCGCTGTCACTTTCACAACCGCTGTTTCGCATGCAGACGTGGCTCGCGTTAGATCAGGCAAGTTTGGCGGTAAAGCAGGCCGAGGCGGTGCTGGCCGACGCGCAGCAGTCGTTGATCACTCGCACCGCGCAGACTTACTTTGACGTGTTGCTCGCACAAGACAATGTGGATTTGTCGGGAGCGCAGAAGAAGGCGTTTGAACAGCAGCTGGCACAAGCCAAACGCAACTTTGAAGTGGGCACATCGACCATCGTCGACACCTACGAGGCACAAGCCAAGTACGACCTTGCCGTGTCCAAAGAGATCGCCGACAAGGCCGATCTGGAAATCAAGAAAAGCGCTCTGCTTCAACTGATCGGCAAACAACCGCCGTCGCTTTCCACGCTCAAGGACGGCGTCTCGCTGCCGCTGCCAACCCCTGCGGATGCCGAGGTTTGGGTCAAAGCGGCCGAGGAAGCTAGCCCCACCATTGCTCAATCGCGGGCGGCGTTCGAAATTGCGCGCAAGGAAGTCGATCGCAGCAAGGCGGGCCACTACCCGACGCTTGATCTCGTCGGCTCGTATGGCTACAACAACACACCGACCACGCTCGGCACGCTCAATGGTGCGTCCGTTTCACGCACCTCGCAGCTCGGCTTGTCGCTCAACATCCCGCTGTTTTCAGGCGGTGGCACGCAGGCAAGAGTTCGTCAGTCACTGTCAGCAAAGGATCAGTCCGAGCAACTTCTGGAGAACAGCAAGCGCAGCGTGGCGCAGAACGTGCGCACGTCGTTTCTGAGTGTTACGAGTGGTGTAGCGCAGGTTAAAGCGCTGGAAGCGTCGCTGATTTCGTCCAAGGCATCGCTGGATTCCACGGTGCTGGGCAAGGATGTCGGCGTTCGAACCAACGTCGATGTATTGAATTCGCAGCAACAGTTGTTTCAGACGCGCCGCGATTTGCAGGCAGCGCGCTACAACACCATCCTCGCGCAGTTGCGTTTGAAATCCGCCGCCGGTCGTCTCGTTGAAGAAGATCTGGCCGAGATCAACCGGTTGTTGACGAAGTAGTTCTCGCTAGTGAACTCTAGTGTTGGCGGGACGTTTCAGGCGCTTTTGTCTGAGAATGCCCGCCGAATCTAGGGTTTCGTTTTCGCCATAACTTCGCGAATGGTCACCAGCGTTCTCTCAGTTGCACCGCGATGGCCTGCGGCAAAGCCGCGTGCGTTGGTGCTCATGGTCTGAAGCCGGGCGCGATCACCAAGTAACTTCAGACTCTCTTGCATTGCACCCGCTGCGTCGGCCACGCTGATCATTGCGTCGGCGGCGAGCGCCAGACGCACCACGTCCGCAAAATTAAACGTTGACGGCCCCATGATGACCGGCTTGCCGAGAGCAGCGGCTTCAATCAGATTCTGCCCACCCAGCGGTTGGAAGCTGCCGCCAACGATGGCGATGTCACACATCGCGTAGTAGGCCTGCAGCTCCCCCATCGAGTCGCCCAACCAGACCTGCGCATCGACGGGCGGGCCGTCGCCCTCGGCGGATTCGCTGCGGCGATCCACATGTAGGCCAGCTTGTTGCAGGCGCTCACGCACATGGTCAAATCGCGATGGGTGGCGCGGGACGACCACCAGCA
>JAYVUH010000076.1:0-6166 GCA_043788115.1 Burkholderiales bacterium | reverse complement strand
CCGATATCGCCCAGCAACACAACAAGCGTGGCATGCGCTTTAACGGCACCACCTGGCTAGACCGCACCAATTACTATCAGTTGTTCCAAGCGAGCGATGAGAACACGGAATGGGCAATCCAAATGGAAGCCGACCGGATGATCAACTCGTTTGTCGCCAAGAAGGATCTTGATTCAGAAATGACGGTGGTTCGCAACGAGTATGAAAGCGGTGAAAACCAGCCGTTCCAAGTGATGATCAAGCGGATGCTGTCGGTCGCGTACGACTGGCACAATTACGGCAAGTCAACCATCGGCAACCGGTCCGATATTGAAAATGTAAAGATCGAAAACTTGCAGGCGTTTTATCGTCAGCACTACCAGCCGGATAACGCTGTGCTGCTGGTGGCGGGTAAGTTTGACGAGGCGAAAGTACTGGCGTGGGTCGGCAAGTATTTTGGTCCGATCGCCAAGCCCGCACGCGTATTGCCAACGCTGTGGACGGTCGAGCCGACACAAGACGGCGAGCGTCAGTTCTTTGTTCGTCGCAAGGGCGATTTGCAGATCGTGATGCTGGGTTACAAAGTGCCGTCGAATCTGCACCCAGACAACAACGCCGTTGATTTCATCAATTTCACGTTGACGGATTCTCCGACCGGCCGTTTGCATAAAGCGCTGGTCGAAACGGGTAAAGCGGCACAGGTGTTTGGCTTTGCTTATCCGGGCGCAGACATGGGCCTCCACCTGATGGGCGCCGTGGTCAAGAAGGGTGAGCCGTATGAACCAGTGGCCGCTGAACTTACCAAGATCGTCGAGGACTTCTTCAAGAACCCGCCGTCGCCTGAGGAAATGGACCGCGTTCGCAAGAGCACTGCCAACGCAGCGGATCGGACCTTGAATAACCACGAACAGATCGGTGTGCAACTATCCGAATTTATTTCGCTCGGCGACTGGCGTTTGTTCTTCAAGGATCGTGACGATACGCAATTGGTCACCTTAGACCAAGTCAAGGCGGTTGCCGGCAAGTACTACAAGCGCGACAACCGTGTCGTCGGCATTTTTCAGCCGGAAGACGCGCCGCAGCGCGCCGACGTCCCGGCACCGCCAAAGGCCGCGGACGTACTCAAAGACTTCAAGGGCAAGCAGACCGTGTCCGACGCGGAAGCGTTTGACCCATCCAACGCCAATATCGACAAACGTACCAAGGTGGTTGACGTCGGTGGCATCAAGGTGTCGTTGCTGCAGAAAAAGAATCGCGGCGAACAAGTGAACTTCAATGTCCGCTTCCGTTCAGGCGACGAGAAGTCGTTGTTCGGACAGAGTTCGGTGGCGTCAATGTCGAGTGCCATGGTGACGCGCGGCACGACGAAATTCACGCGCGCCCAGCTCGCGGATGAACTTGAAAAACTGAAAGTTGTCGGCGGTATCAACGGGCTGTCAGCGAGCGGACAAACGACCAAGCCGAATCTGGTGGCCGCGATCCGACTTGCCGGGCACGTCATGCGCGAGCCATCGTTCCCGGAAAGCGAATTCGAGCAACTCAAGAAGCAGACGTTGACCGGCATCGAGTCGCAGAAGAGCGATCCGCAGGCGCTGGCCTCCGTGGCGCTCGGAAAACACTTCAACATTTTCCCGAAGGGCGACCTGCGTTACGCGCGTTCGTTGGAAGAACTTGAAGCCGACACCAAAACCGTGACGCTCGACCAAGTGCGTGAGTTTCACAAGAAGTTCTACGCCGCATCCAAGGGCGAGATCTCCGTGGTTGGTGATTTCGATGAGGCCGAAGTCATGAAGGCGATTCGCGAGACGTTCGGCGATTGGAAGGGTGGTGTGCCATATGGTCGCGCCACCAGCCCGTATAAGGACATTGCACCGGCAACACGCTCGATTGAAACGCCGGACAAAGAAAATGCCATGTTCCTGGCGCGTGTGAACGTCAATATGCAGGATACCGACCCCGACTATCCCGCTTTGTTGATCGCCAACTACATCATGGGTCAGTCTGGTTTTGACTCGCGCCTGACGGCACGTATTCGCGTCAAAGATGGCTTGAGCTATGGCGCCGGTTCAGGGCTGAGTGTTGGTTCGACCGATCGCGGTGCGTCATGGACCGGATTTGCCATCTCCGCGCCGCAGAATTCCGAAAAGGTCGAGGCGGCATTCAGAGATGAAGTCGCCAAAGCAATCAAAGACGGATTCACGTTGGTCGAGGTGGTGTCCGCCAAGTCCGGCCTGTTGCAGCAGCGTTTACAGAGCCGCGCACAAGATGGCAGCCTGGCCGGCGGTCTCGGCAACAACGCCTACCTTGGTCGCACCTACGCCTTCAGCGCCGCAATCGAAGCCAAGATCGAAGCGCTGAAAGCGGACGACGTCAACGCTGCCTTCCGTAAGCACATCGACCCCACCAAAATCACCATCATCAAGGCGGGTGACTTTGCCAAAGTGGCGAAGATGGCGGCAGAAGGCAAGGAAGTTAAGAAGTAGCCGATCTCAGCGCCGGCGAAAGAGCCCGCATTCGTGCGGGCTTTTTGTTTCGGACGTGCCAAACCGTAGAATGCCGCCATGCTGTTCAATTCTTGGCACTTCGTCGCCTTCCTCCTCGTCGTCTTATCTGTGGCCATGTGGCTGCCGCGCTATGGCACCGCGTGGAAGTTATTTATCATCGGCGCGAGTTGCTATTTTTACGGACAGTGGAATTACCTCTACCTTGGGCTGATTTTTGTCACGGCGACGGTGGACTTCACGCTCGCGAAAAGACTTGGTGGATCGCTGCGTCCAGGACGCCTGCTGGCCTTGTCGATTGTCGCCAATCTGGGTGTGCTGGCGGTGTTCAAGTACACCAACTTTCTCATCCAGTCAGCCAACGGTGTCGCCCAAGCGACTGGTGGTGCGTTTGCCGGGTTTTCCGCGTTTGCGGGGTTCTCAATCACGCCGCTGGATATCGTCCTGCCAGTCGGCATCTCGTTCTACACCTTCCAGAACATGAGCTATACCATCGATGTCTACCGCGGTCAGTTGAAACCGCGCACGTCGATTCTTGACTACGCGACCTTCACGACATTCTTCCCGCAACTGCTGGCGGGGCCGATCGTGCGCGCGTCGGAATTTTTCGGCCAGCTCGACAAACCCAACCCCATCGTCTGGCGCGATCTGCAATACGGATTGGTGTTGATCGCCGCGGGCTATGTAAAGAAAGCGGTGCTCGCAGACAACCTCGCCCCGAGCGTGGATGCTGTTTTCAACGCACCGGCGAGTGCCGGTGCGTGGCAGTCGCTGTTGGCGGTGTATGCGTTCGCCTTCCAGATCTATTTTGATTTTTCTGGTTACACCGATATCGCCATCGGCCTCGCGCTGTTGTTCGGCTTCAAGTTTCCAAAGAATTTTGACTACCCGTATATGGCGGCGTCGTTTCAAGAGTTCTGGCGACGCTGGCATATGACGCTTTCGCGTTGGTTGCGCGACTATCTCTATATCTCGCTCGGCGGCAACCGCCACGGCCTGTCACGCACCATGGCGAACGTCATGACGACCATGTTGCTGGGTGGGTTGTGGCACGGTGCGAGCTGGAACTTTGTGGTGTGGGGTGGCCTGCACGGCGCCTACCTTACGCTCGAGCGATTGTTGCTGTCGCGCATGGCGTGGTGGCAGAGCGCCAATGTGTTGGCAAAGATGCTGCGCGTGTTCATCGTGTTTCACTTCGTCTGCTTTGCTTGGATTTTCTTCCGCGCGACCGACTTCACTGCGAGCACAACAATCATCCGTAACATCGCTGGTATTTTTAGCGAGCGTCCCACCGTGTTGCAGCACGGCTCGCTCGCCGCCGGTCTCGCGCTGCTATTCGGCGTGCATTGGTTGATGTCGCGTTGGCGCGTCAAGGATCGCCTGGGTGAAGCCAACGCGTTTGTCTTTTCGGCGTTCGTCACGGGCATGATCGTCCTGCTGATCTGGCTGACTCCCGCCAAATCGGCGCCGTTCATCTACTTCCAGTTCTGACCCATGCCAACAATCGAACTCATCAAAAAGGTCGGCCTGCGCATCCTGCTCATCGTGGTGATGCTGGGGCTGCTCGAGTTTGCGTTTCGCTATGGCGTGTGGGATCGCATCGCCAAGCCCGGCAGTTATGCCGGCACCATTGTCATGATCAAGAAGGCGGTTGAGTCCCTCGGCGCGAACAAGGTGGATTTCATTACCATCGGCGACTCTATCGCCGGATCCGGCATCCAACACGAGCAGGTCGCGGCCACTGCGGGTAAGTACGGTTTCACCCATGTACACGTTGGTACCGGCGGCATGCATTGGATGAGTACTGAGTTCATGATCCGCTGGGTGAAGGAGCAGTCGCCACGATTGCAGAACGCCATGATTGCCACCAACGTAAACAATTTCCGCTTTGCCGGCAACGGCTCGTATGAACTGGCCATCGCCGCGCCGCTGGCAAGGCCGTGGAATACCTCGATGATGCAGCGCTCCGTCGAATTCAAACGTGACGATATTCGTACCTACGGTGTGTACTCGGCGCTGTTTCAGTATCGCGATGACGTGCGCGATCTGGTTGAGTCGCCGATACAGCGCGTGCGGGATATCCGCTGGACTCGCGAGAACGGCCTCAACGACAAGATTATCTTCCACCCATTTCCGATTGAGCGAAATCTGTGCCGCGTGCCACTCGCGTCCATCAAGACCTGTGCCGAAGCGCAATCGACCATTGCGGATGACATGAACTTGATCAACCAGTGCCGAGGCGACTTGCCGCGCGTGGCCAAGCAGGTGGACTACCGGACCTACGATGACCCGAAGAGCTGGCCGCATCTGACTGAACTGAAAAAAATCCGCCAGCAGCAATTGCGCGATTTGCCGTTGAAGCGACCGATCTTGGTGGTGCTGATGCCGGTACCCAAAATTACACGGGAGACCATCCAGCCGATTGGCATGCACGATTGGGTGCTGGCCGTGTTGCAGCCGCTGGTGAAGGAGGGCGTCATTGAATTGCTGGACTACACGACGCTGCTTGACGGCGATGGCAGCAACGGCGGCATTGAATGCACCGCCTTTCATGACCTCTACCACCTCAACAGCGTTGGACAGAAAAAACTGACCGACCGGTTGCTGCCGATTCTGGAGGAGCATCTTTACCGCAAGGCGGCCCCCGCGCCGGACCATAGCCCCCACCAGTAACGAAGTGTTTGATTTCTTTGGCATTTCCGGTCATAATCGCGGGCTTGGCTGGATTCCTGCAAAGGATTTCGACTAAGAACAACCAGAAACCCCTTGCCTGACGGCGGTGCGCATCGTCGCAGGCTTAACCGGTACAACGTGAAAATATCACGTAAGTACTTGACCCGAAAGGGTTAAACCCACAAGGAGATTTTATGCGCCATTATGAAATCGTTTTTATTGTGCATCCCGATCAGAGCGAGCAAGTTCCCGCCATGATCGAGCGTTACAAAGCACTGGTCTCGCAAGGCAATGGCAAGGTCCATCGCATTGAAGATTGGGGCCGTCGCCAGATGGCATACCCGATCGCCAAAGTGTTCAAGGCCCACTACGTGTTGATGAACATCGAGATCGCCCAGCCAACGCTGGAAGAGCTCGAGCACGCATTCAAGTTCAACGACGCCGTTCTTCGCCACCTCATCGTGTCGATGGATGCTGCGCAAGTTGGTCCTTCACCGATGATGAAAGAAGAAAAATCGAAGTCGGTTGATGTCAAAGATGCGCCGAAAGCTGCTGCTGCGGCCTAATTGCCGCGCGCTGTTCACCACACATTTAAATTGAGAGGTTAATCATGCCCCGTCCAGGAGCCCGTCGCGGTAAAGATACGAAAAAGAACGATCAGCGCAATCCCAATCGTGGATTGTTCCGTCGTAAGAAGTTCTGCCGTTTCACCGCTGAGAAAGTTGTACAAATCGATTACAAGGACATCGGTGTCCTGAAAGATTTCGTCAATGAAAACGGCAAAATCATCCCGGCCCGTATCACGGGTACCAAGGCCAAGTTCCAGCGTCAGTTGGATGTGGCGATCAAGCGCGCGCGTTTCCTTGCGTTGCTCCACTACACCGATCTGCACCCGAATCGTTAATACACAGACCCGGCAGAACGGACTAGGAGAAAACTATGCAAATTATTCTGATGGAAAAAGTCGTCAACCTGGGTTCACTCGGTGACGTCGTCACGGTCAAGAACGGCTT
>JAYVUH010000075.1:0-2183 GCA_043788115.1 Burkholderiales bacterium | reverse complement strand
TCACCGCCTTCCGTATCCCAGGCTCATGGGAGGATGAAGGCGCGGCGATTCTGGGCCACTATGGCATTGCGTTTTTTGATCGACGGGTCAGCTTCGATCAGGTGGTCGAGCAGATCGTGCGCGAGGGATGATGGCGATACTGGCATTTGCAGAAACCCGCATCTTGGTGCAGGGCATTACTGGGCGCGAGGCCGTGACTTTTGCCCTGGAGTCCATCCAGTATGGGGCCAAGATCAGCGCAGGTGTCACGCCTGGGAAAGGCGGGCAGGCCGTGCATGGTATTCCAGTATTTGACACAGTCGCGCAGGCCCTGCGTGCCCACCCGTGCGACGCGACGGTAATCTCTGTGCCTGCCCGAGCGGTGCTTGCTGCCGCCGGCGAGGCGTTGGATAATGGCCTCAAGCTGTTGGTCATCGTCACCGAACGTATCCCGCGTCGTGATGTGGTTATGCTTTTGGAACGAGCGGCCAGCGCTGGCGCGCGGGTCATAGGTCCGAATAGCTTGGGGATCATCACGCCGGGTCAAACGCGTATCGGCATGTGCGGCGGCTCGGCTGATGCAGTACGGCGAGCGTATTCCCCCGGCCCAGTCGGGGTGATCTCGCGCAGCGGCGGCATGATGACGGAGATCGCAAGCTTGCTCAGCCAGGCTGGGATTGGCCAAAGCACCTGCGTCAGTATTGGGGGCGATCCGATTATCGGCAGCACTGTACTGGATCTGTTGCCGTTGTATGAGGGCGATGCCGACACACACGCGCTGGTGCTGTTCTGCGAGCCGGGCGGGGTGATGGAGGAGCAACTGGCGGAGCGCTTGGCGCAGCACCCGAGTCGGTTGAAGATCATTGCCTTTGTGGCTGGCCGATTTGCTGAGCAACGCCAAGGCATGCGCTTTGGTCACGCCGGATCGATGGTCGAGGGTAACCGCGGTAGCCCCAGCGCCAAAATGTCGATCTTGCGCGCGGCCGGTGTGCGCGTGGCGGACAAAGTCTCGCAAATTCCGCTGCTGGTGCGCGCGGCGCTGGATGAAAGCATTACACCGGCTGAACGCTAAGGGTCAATCGGAACTATGGGCATCTTTATTAACATCACCTGTGACCAACGGCGGATCGACCCAGACATGGCCCACCAGCTTGTGGCAACCTGCCCGGTCGACATCTTTGCAATTAATGCAGACCAGACTGGGGAGCGGTTGACGATCAAACCCGATCAGGTTGATGAATGCACGCTGTGCGAATTGTGCCTAAAACTTGTGCCAGCGGGAGCGCTCGTCATTCATAAGCGCTATAAGGATCAACGCTTGGGTGCGGTGTAAAGAGGGGTGTTATGGGCGATCTCATTTGGCGAACGGGCTTGTCGCGAGTGGAACCCGATCAAATCGATGTGCGGGGCTATGCCATTGCTGATCTCATCGGGCGGGCTTCGTTTGGCGACATGGTCTTTCTGTTGCTCAACGGCGAGTGGCCACAACGGCAGGAAGGCCGACTTATCGAGGCGATCTTAGTATCGAGCTGCGACCATAGCTTGGCTGCTCCGTCTACTGATGCCACCCGTTTGGTGGCTTCATCGGGTGTGCCGTTGCCCTCAGCCGTCGCAGCGGGGTTGCTGGCGGTCGGCGAGTTTCATGGTGGGGCGATAGAACGTTGCGCCCAAATCATGCTCGAAGCGCTGCCGCCCAATGAACTCGATCTGGTCGGCGCTGCAAATCGGTTGGTGGCGACCGCGCGCGAGCGTGGGGAACGCGTCCCGGGGTATGGCCATCCCGTTCATGCGGTAGACCCGCGCGTCGCACCCTTGTTCAAGTTGGCCATTGACTTAAACCTTTCGGGGCGCTGGGTCAACCTGGCGCAAGATATTCAGCGGGCGTTACTTGAGCAAACCGGCCGACCGCTGCCCATGAATGTGGATGGCGCGATTGCGGCCTTGTTGCTGGAGATGGGATTGGACTGGCGGGTCGGCAAAGCGTTATTTCTGATCTCGCGTGCCGCCGGCCTATCCGCCCACTATCTTGAACAGGTCACCCGCGAGCGGCCATTCAAGGCGGCAAGCCACGACCAAATCATTTATGACGGCCCAGCTACTCGGAAGCTGCCGGATGCGTAAAGACATCCACCGATTACCTTAGAACCTATCTCTAAACTGATGTGTAAGCATCCTGAGCGAAGTCGAAGGATGCGGACGTGAAC
>JAYVUH010000074.1:0-2587 GCA_043788115.1 Burkholderiales bacterium | reverse complement strand
GAAATTATGCGGATGGCCTGTCAGCGGTCGGTGTTGAGAAAATTGTATTGACGGCCTCAGGTGGGCCGTTCCGCACCCGCTCGATTGCCTCACTCGCTGACGTCACACCCACCGAAGCTTGCGCCCACCCAAACTGGGTCATGGGGCGGAAGATTTCTGTTGATTCTGCGACCATGATGAACAAAGGCCTCGAGGTCATCGAGGCCCATTGGTTGTTTGGCGCCGCGCCGGGCGCGATTGAGGTCGTGATTCACCCGCAAAGTGTGTTGCACTCGATGGTGACTTACTGCGACGGCTCGGTGATCGCGCAACTCGGTAACCCCGACATGCGTACACCGATTGCGTACGGGCTCGGCTTTCCGGAGCGCATCGACGCTGGCGTTGCTGCGCTCGATTTGGCGAAGGTCGGCAAACTTGAGTTCGAGCCACTTGAGCTCGAGCGCTTTCCGTGCGTCCGGTTAGCGTATGAAGCCATGCGTCGCGGCGGCACAGCGCCGACCGTATTGAACGCCGCCAACGAAATCGCTGTGCAAGGGTTTCTCGATGGACACCTACGCTTCAACGATATCCCAGCGGTGATTGACGACGTACTCTCTCATGCGTCGATTGGGCCGGCCGACACACTTGAAGACGTTGTGGATGCCGACCGTTTGGCAAGAGACGCTGCGCGCCGTCGCAGTTTGGATGGCGTGGTTTGAAAGCGGGTCGGCGGGCAGACGAGCCGCTAAATTGCTTGTCGGCTGCGGACTTGATGGCGTCTGACGTTGGTTCGGGGTACTAGGTTTTCGCTATATCTTTATAAGGTTCAATGATTCGTGGTTGTACTCAATAGTGTTCTGGCGTTTCTGGTAGCTATCGGTGTTCTCGTGACCATTCATGAACTCGGCCACTATTTCGCTGCACGCCTTTGTGACGTCAAGATTCTGCGGTTTTCCATCGGCTTTGGTCCTACACTTTGGATGCGCAGGTTTGGGGCCGATCAGACCGAGTGGGCGGTTGCCGCGATCCCGCTGGGCGGCTTTGTCAAGATGGCGGATGAGCGCGACGACTTGGTCGGCGACGAAGAGCGCGAGCGCGCATTCAACAACAAACCGATTTGGCAGCGTATGTTTATCATTGCTGCAGGGCCGGCAGCTAACTTTGTGCTGGCAGCCGTGCTCTATTGGTTGGTTTTTGTGACGGGCCAGCCTGGCGCGATGCCGTTCGTCGCCGCACCTGTCGTAGGCAGTGCTGCTGCTGCTGCCGGCTTCGAGGTCTACGACAAGATCTTGGCCATCGACGGACAAGACGTTAGGACGTGGAGCGACGCGCGATTAGTGTTGTTGGATCGTGCCTCGGCTCGGGCCAATGCAACGATCGACATTGAGACTCGTAACGGCCAGCGAGTGTCGCGCGATTTGTCGATGGCGACCTTGGAGAAAGCGGATTTGGATCGCGATTTTGCGGGGAAACTCGGCCTCAGCCCATATCGACTGCCTATCGCGCCCGTCGTCGAGACGACAACGCCCGACGGTCCTGCGGCGCAGGCCGGGCTCAAACCGGGTGATCGCATCGTCGCAGCAGGCGGCAAAGCCATCAGCGAATGGAGTCAACTCGTTGCTGTGGTTGCCGCCAGTCCGGGCCGCCCAGTGGTACTGGTTGTCGAAACACGTGGCGAAAAATTTGACGCCACCGTTATCCCCGCCGCAGTCACTGAGGGCGGCCGAACCTTCGGCCGTATTGGCCTATCGCCCAAGATTGACCGTATTGCCAATGATGCGCTGTTTACCACTGTCCGATATGGTGTGTGGGAGTCGGTGCCCAAAGCAATCGGCAAGGTCTGGAGCGTGTCCGTATTCAGCCTCAAAATGCTCGGTCGCATGGTGACCGGCGACGTTTCGTGGAAAAACCTGTCCGGCCCGATTACTATTGCAGACTATGCGGGCCAGTCGGCCAAACTCGGCTGGCTGTCGTTTGCCACGTTTTTAGCACTGATCAGCATCAGCATTGGCGTGCTCAATTTGCTACCGATTCCCGTCTTGGACGGAGGGCAGTTGCTGTATCATATCGCGGAGCTAATCAAGGGCAGTCCCCTCTCGGAGCAAGCCATGGAAATTGGCCAGCGCGCGGGCTTTGCGCTGCTGATTGGACTTTCGGCTTTTGCCTTCTATAACGACATTTTTCGTCTTGTTTCTGGTTGACTTTTTTGATGCCTCGATCTTCCTGTCTTACCTCTGCCCTCCTCGATAGTCGTCCCGCGTACCGTGTTCTGATCGCGCTGTTTAGCGGGCTGGTCTCGGTCGCTGTGTTCGCGATTCAGCCGTTTGTGATTCGCGACATCCGCGTCGAAGGCGTTCAGCGCACCGAAGCCGGTACCGTTTTTAGCTATTTGCCGATCAAGGTCGGCGAACAGATGGACGACGACAAGGCCGCGAAGTCGATTAAAGCACTGTATGCGACCGGCTTCTATACCGACGTCCGCCTGGAAGTCGAAAATGATGTCTTGGTGGTGTTCGTTGTCGAGCGGCCAGCCATTTCCGCCATTGAAATCACCGGTGCCAAGGAATTCTCCAAGGACAACTTGAAGGACGGCTTGAAAACAGCCGGA
>JAYVUH010000073.1:0-3177 GCA_043788115.1 Burkholderiales bacterium | reverse complement strand
AGTACGCTGGCAGGCTGGTAGCCATCTTCGGCCTGGCCCGAAACGTAGCCAACTGGCTTGTTGAGGAGCACGGTCACGCGCTGGTCTTGCATCATGGCGGCGTGTTGATCGAGCGTGATCTTGGCGGTTGGTGCGACGCGCGTGCCGAGCTCGGTCACGCGGACACCATCGGCCCACACCCAGCCACGCGCAATATAGCTGTCGGCCTCGCGACGCGAACACAAGCCCTGCTCGGACAATAGCTTCGACACGCGCACCGTGCCGTCAGGTTCACGCGCTGGTGCCGAAGGCGCCGCGGGTCTCGGCGGGGGAGGAGACGCACCCGCAGACGCGGCGTCAGTCGGACCACGTCTCGGGTTGTTGTCGCCGGTTGAGCGACGCCCCGTCGGGCGCTCGACTTGAAATTTCGGTGACGGCGCGTCAGCCGATGGGCGTGGGCGCGGGGGCGATCGATTGGCCGACCGATCACGCGGCTTTTCGCCGAACGGCTTGCGCGGAGCGCCGGACGATGCCGTGGCCGGCTTACTACCTGCCGCGTTGCCTCGCTCAAAACGCTTGCTGCCGCCGGTGGCGGGCTCGCCTGATGACGGACGCCGCCGTCCGGCAGAACGGTCCGCGCCAGCGCCGGCTGGCGGACGACGCGCGCCGCCGCGCTCGTCGGCCGGTCGCGCCGTCGGATCGCGGCGCACGCCAGATGGCGAGTCGCCACGCGGAGGTGCGCCTAAATCTCGGCGCGCGGCCGGTGGCTGCGCGGATTTCGAGCGGTAATCGGCCTTTGGGGCATCGGCCACAACCGGCAACAGCGGATCTTTAGGTTTTCTCGCCACTGGCAGATCCCGCCCGTCGCGACGCGCAGCTTGCTTGGCGCGGGTCGAGTAATCGCGGGTACCGCCGTAGCCAGTGCTTTTTGCACCGCCGGTCGGGGATGCCGGGCTTTTCTTCGCCGCGAGTGTGAGTGTGGATTTCTTAGTGGCCATTTTCAGTGTCTGTCAGAGCGGTCAGGGCGTAGCTGGCGCATGCGTTCTAAGCGTCGGCGCGCGTCCCGCAAATTGCCATTATGGTGGCTTTACGCTTAAAATCGCACCTCCGACGTGGTGCTACCCACGATTGGGCGGTTAACTCAGCGGTAGAGTGCCACCTTCACACGGTGGAAGCCACTGGTTCGATCCCAGTACCGCCCACCACACCTGCCACGCCGGCACATACGGCACCCGCCACGGTATCTCTCACCAACGGCCACCGCCGTCGCCGTCGCCGCAACCCCAGACTCTTTGGTCAGCGTAGCGCCTTGGGCGCATGCAGCAACTTTTCCGGAACGCTCTTCACCAGCGGCACGAGCATCTGGAGGAAGGCTGTCAACGCCGAGCTGCGACGCCACACCATGGCGATGCGTCGATGCGGGGCCGGATCAGCAAAGGGGATGAGCTGAATCGCAGCGGATGCCGTTGACGGCGGGTTCACGGTCAACGCCGGCATCAGCGTGATGCCGACGTTTGCCGCCACCATATGGCGCAAGGTCTCGAGGCTGGTGGCGCGAAAGCCAGACCGTTCACCGGCACCCGCCATGTGGCAGACATCGAGTGCTTGGTCGCGCATGCAGTGGCCGTCATCGAGCAACAACAGTTTTTCTTCCGACAAATCCGCCAGTCTGACCTTTTTTTGCTTGGCCATCGGGTGCTGCTTTGGCACGGCCAAGACAAAGTCTTCTTCAAACAGGAATTCAACGTGCAAGTTGTCTTCTGGAATCGGCATCGCGAGAATGCCGCAATCGAGATCGCCCTCGTGCAGCATGCGCAGAATGACCTCGGTTTTCTCTTCGACAAGGATCAGTTCGAGTTTTGGGTAGCGGCTGACGATCGCCGGGATGATATGCGGCAGCAGGTAGGGACCGAGGGTCGGGAAAATGCCCAATTTGACCATGCCCGATTCGGGATCCTTTGCGCGGCGCGCAACGGCGCGGATTTCGTCCGCCTCGCGCAGCATCATCCGCGCCCGTGCAACGACGGCCTCGCCGACCTCGGTCATCATCACGTTGCGCGGATTGCGCTCGATCAGCGACACGCCGAGTTCGTCCTCGAATTTCTTGAGTTGGGTGGACAAGGTCGGCTGCGATACAAAACTCGCGTCCGCCGCCCGGCCAAAGTGTTTGTGGTCGGCAAGCGCCACCAAATATCGCAAGTCACGAAGATTCATGTTTGTCGCCTATTTGAGATTAATCGATAGGCAAATACTATCACTCTCGCGGTTGACAACCGCAACGACCATCGCATGACGTGGACGTTACAGCCAAGATGACACGGGTGGACTATCGAGCGGCAAGCGCCGTAGGAAAGCGTGCCGCCATCACGTCCAACGCGTCAGTAAAGATGCCATCGACACCGAGGGCAAACAAGCGCTGGGCAAGTGCCACATCGTTGACTGTGTAGGCCATGACGTGCAGCCCTCGCGAATGCAAATGCGCCAGCATCCCCGGCTCGACCGCACCCCACGCGCAATTGAGGGCGACGCAGCCCAGTTCGGCTAGCACGTCATCATCCGCCGGCGTGTAGTGCTCGACCAGCAGTGCGCGCGGAAGTGCCGACGCGGTGATCGCCGCAGCACGCAGTGCGTCAACGCTGAACGATGAAACCAGCGGCTTGTAAATATGGTCAACCATCAGCGCCTCAGTGAGCAGCGCGACCGCCCTTCCGGTTTCCACCTCGCGACCTTCACAGGGCTTGATCTCGACATTGGCAAGCATACGGTGCGACGCGAGGTAGTGCATTACCGCGTCGAAACGTGGAATTGGCTCACCTTGAAAACGGGCATCCTTCCAAGCGCCGGCATCGAGCGTTGCCAACTGGGTGGCGGTGACGTCACGGAATAGACCGGTACCGTTGGTCGTACGTGCAAGCGTGTCGTCGTGCATCAGCATTACCACGCCGTCAGCGGACAGCTTCACGTCGAACTCAACCGCAGCGAAGCCGTGTTCGTGTGCGGTTCTCATGCCTGCCAGCGTGTTCTCTGGGGCGAGCTTCCCACCACCACGGTGTGCCACTAGCTGCGGGTACGGCCAACGCTTCATTTCGGTAAGCCTAGGGAGGGTCTGATTAAGTTGCTTTGGTTCAGATTGTGGTGAGATTGGGGCAGCTGCTAGGCATGCGACGAAGGTGCGTTGCGGGGCTACCGCACGAGAAG
>JAYVUH010000072.1:0-6157 GCA_043788115.1 Burkholderiales bacterium | reverse complement strand
CACCCGCGAGGCGCTGCTGCTTCATCAAGCCGACGTCGGCCACATTCCGCTACACCACCAGATCATCCCTTGGGCAATGCGCAAGTCGGTCACCACGGTGCATACACCGACCAACCGGGTTCTCGCCAAGTGGACAAAGATCGATTAAAAAGGCCGACTTGCCTGTGCTGCGCCGATTGGCGTAAGCCCCTATAATTCGACGCCCGCTGGAAACCCCGGCGGGCGATTTTTTGTCGGTCACGAAGACCTTTTCATGAAGCTTGCCTCCCTACTGATCACGATTTTGGCCGTTTGCGCTGCGGCGAGCCCACTCGCGACCGCCGACGCCAAGACACTGCGCTATGCGACGCAGGACGAGCCGCAGACGCTCGACGCACACTCGGCGAACCTGGCGGTGACCAACCGGCTGCTGTCGAACATCTATGAAGGCTTGGTGTTCCGCGACAAAGACTTCAAGATTGTCCCGTGGCTTGCCACATCGTGGACGCAACCCGACGCAAAGACGTGGCGCTTCAAATTGCGCCCGAATGTGAAGTTTCACGACGGCTCGCCGTTTACGGCAGACGACGTCGTTTTCTCTGTTGAAAGGGTGTTGCATCCGCTTTCACAACTGAAAATCGCGGTGCAGGGCGTCGAGCGTGCCAAAAAAATCGACGATCTCACCGTTGAGCTTCAGATGAAAGAGCCGAATCCGGTTCTTCTTAATCACCTGTCCTTCTTTCGCATCATGAGCAAGACGTGGGCAGAAAAGAACAAAGCCACCGTTCCGCAAAACTACAAGGACAAGGAAGAAACCTTCTCTTCGCGAAACGCCAATGGTACCGGCCCCTTCATGCTCAAGGAGCGCCAGCCGGACGTACGAACGGTCATTGTCGAAAACAAGAATTGGTGGAACCGTAGCTCACCAGAGCGCGGTAACGTGTCTGAAGTCATCCTACTACCGATTAATTCGCGCCCAACGCGCCTTGCGGCGCTGGTCTCCGGCGAAGTCCAGTTTGTCAACGATCCACCGTCGCAAGACGTGCCGCGCCTGAAGAGCGACCCGAACATCAAAGTACTTGAAGGCCAAGAAGCGCGGGTGCAGTTCTTGGTGTTTGATATGGCGCGTGATGAACTGCGCTACTCGGATGTGAAGGGCAAGAACCCGTGGAAAGATATTCGTGTTCGTCAGGCGGTCGCTCACGCGATCGACATTGACGCCATCCGCAGCAAAGTCATGCGCGGCCTTTCCATCCCAACCGGCACCATCATGACTAAGTTCGATCAGGGCTTCTCACCTGACGCCGATAAACGCTTGCCACTCGACCAGGCAAAGGCGCGCAAGCTGCTGGCGGAGGCGGGTTATGCAAACGGATTCTCCGTCACGCTCGATTGCGGCAATAACTCGCCCGCGGCGGAAATCTGCCCGGCGGTGGCGACCATGCTCACCCAAGTCGGCATCCGCGTCACGCCGAATATTCTGACCATCCCCAATTTATTCCCCAAGCTACAGCGCGCCGATACCAGCTTCTACCTTCTGGCGTGGATCCAACCGACAGCAGATTCGCTGTACACGTTGCAGAGTTTGGTGCAAACCTACGCGGGCGGCGTCAACGCAGCGGGCGACAATAACTACGGCCGTTATTCGAACAAAGACCTCGACCTGTTGATCAGTCAGTTCCGCGTTGAACCAGACATGCAAAAGCGCGATACCCTGATCCGCGATGCGTTGCTGCTCATCAATCGTGAGTTGCCGGTCGTGCCTTTGCACCGGCAAATTGTGCCGTGGGCGATGCGCGCCAACGTCAGTGCGATCTTCCCGCCCAACGGCGTTCCATACTTCTTTCGTTTCAACATCAAGTAGCACCTGAGGATCTCCATGCTTGCATTCATCATCAGACGATTACTCCAGAGCATCCTGGTCATGCTGACGGTCGGCTTCATCGCCTTCTCCCTGTTCAACTTTGTCGGCGACCCGGTATCACTCATGTTGCCGCCCGAAGCGACACAAGCAGATCGCGAAGACGTACGCAAGGCACTGGGACTCGACCAACCGTTCTATGTGCAGTTCGGCACCTTCCTTGGTAATGCTGTCCAAGGCAATTTCGGCATCTCGCTGCGGCTCGGGCGTCCGGTGTCCCAATTGCTGGTTGAGCGATTACCGGCCACCCTAGAGCTTGCCATGACGGCGGCGGTGTTCGGTCTGCTGGTCGGCATCCCGATGGGTGTTTATACCGCACTCAAACGTGACAAGTGGACGTCGAAAGTGTTGCTCACAGGCTCGCTCGTCGGTGTTTCACTGCCGAACTTCCTGATCGGTATTTTTCTTATCCTGATCTTCGCCGTCTGGCTGGGCTGGCTGCCGTCGTTTGGTCGCGGCGAGACCACCATGATCGGATTTTGGTCCACCGGCTTTCTGACCACCGAAGGCCTGAAGGCCATCATTCTGCCGGCGATCACACTCGGCTTCTACCCAATTACACTGATCATGCGGCTGGTACGCGCGGAAATGCTGGAAGTCCTGCGCACCGACTACATCAAGTTCGCCCGCGCACGTGGACTCACCAATAATGCGGTGCACTTCGGTCATGCACTGAAGAATACCTTGGTACCTGTGATTACCATCACGGGACTACAACTCGGTGCCATCATCGCCTTCGCCATCATCACGGAAACGGTATTCCAGTGGCCAGGCATGGGGCTTTTGTTCATTCAGGCCGTTCAGTTCGCCGACATCCCCGTCATGGCGGCCTATCTTTGTCTCATCGGCTTCATTTTTGTGGTGGTCAATCTGATTGTCGATCTACTTTATTTCGCAGTCGATCCGAGGCTGCGTGTCGAACGCTCCAGCTCAGGCGGGGGACATTAAGATGAATGACACACTCAAACGCATGCGTGACAGCGATCTTTGGTACAGCTTTAAACGACACCCGTTGGTCATCGTTGCGGCTGCCGCTGCGCTGATCTGCATTTTGGGCGCCCTGTTCGCGCCTTGGGTTGCGCCACACAATCCATTCGATCTCAAGACGCTCAACCTGCTGGATGCCTTTACGCCACCGGCTTGGACGGATGCGGGCAAGGCCCAATTCATTCTGGGCACCGACGATCAGGGCCGTGACGTCCTGTCCACCATCATGCACGGCTCGCGTGTCTCGCTGACCGTGCGCATCTGCGCCGTGGCGCTGTCGATGGTGATCGGCATCACGCTCGGTTTGCTGTCTGGTTAGATCGGTGGCGCGCTCGATTCGTTCATCATGCGCGTGGCGGACGTACAACTGTCGTTTCCGGCAATTTTGATTGCGCTGTTGATCGATGGTGTAGCGCGCGTGGTCATGGGTAAGGACGGGCACGACGATGTCGCCGTGTACGTGTTGATTTTCGCCATCGCGGCGTCCGGCTGGGTGCAGTATGCCCGCACCGTGCGCGGCTCAACGCTGGTCGAGCGCAACAAGGAGTATGTGCAAGCCGCGCGCGTGATCGGCCGCAAGCCACTCGCCATCATGTTCTCGCATGTACTGCCCAACGTCATGGGGCCGGTACTGGTGTTGGCTACGCTGCACGTAGGTTCGGCCATCATCACCGAGGCGACGCTATCGTTCCTCGGCGTCGGCGTGCCGCCAACGCAGCCGTCACTGGGCACTTTGATTCGCATCGGTAACGACTTCCTGTTCTCTGGCGAATGGTGGATCACCGTGTTCCCAGGCGTGATGCTGGTGATCCTTGTGCTGTCGATCAACATCCTCGGCGACTGGCTGCGTGATGCGCTCAACCCCAAACTACGATAGCGAGTAACTCACATGACTACGCCTCTACTCGAAGTTCGAAATCTACGCGTCCAGTTCCCGACGCGGCGCGGCTTGCTTACGGCGGTTGATGACATCAGTCTCTCCATCGCCCCGGGTGAAGTGCTCGGCGTGGTTGGTGAATCCGGTGCCGGAAAGTCACTAACCGGTGCCGCCATCATCGGTCTGCTGGAGCCACCCGGTCGTATCGCATCGGGCGAGATCCTGCTCAATGGCCGCCGCATCGACAACCTGTCACCCGAAGAATTCCGCAAAATCCGCGGCCGCGAAATCGGCGCCATTTTTCAGGACCCACTGACATCGCTGAATCCGCTTTATACGATTGGCCGTCAAATCACCGAGACCATTCTCACGCACCTTGACGTATCGCCTGACGAGGCCAAGAAGCGCGCCATCGACCTGCTCAACGAGGTTGGTATTCCGGCCGCAGACAAACGCATTGATCACTATCCGCACCAGTTTTCCGGTGGCATGCGGCAGCGCGTGGTGATCTCGCTGGCGCTGGCGGCCCAACCCAAGCTGATCATCGCCGACGAGCCGACCACCGCGCTCGACGTCTCCATCCAAGCGCAAATCATCACACTGCTGAAAAAACTCTGCCGCGAACACGGCACATCGATCATGCTGGTTACGCACGACATGGGTGTGATCGCTGAGACTGCCGACCGCGTTGCGGTGATGTATGCCGGCCGTATCGCCGAAATCGGTCCCGTCGCGGAAGTCATTCACAACCCGCAACACCCGTATACGGTCGGCCTGATGGGCGCGATCCCGGACCTGACTAAGGAAGTCGAGCGGCTGACGCAGATCGACGGGTCAATGCCACGCTTGAATGCGATTCCGACGGGTTGCGCTTTCAACCCGCGCTGCACTCGCGAGAATGAGGTTGGTTCGCGTTGCACCACGGAACGCCCAGGGCTACTTCCTGCTGATAAGACGCAGGCGGCGTGCTGGCTCTATGCCAAAGACGGCGCTGACAACAACACCAACACAGCCCAAACGGTAGCTGCATGAAGACCTCAAATGTACTTCTCGAAGTGCGCGATGTCGCGCGCGAGTTTGACGTATCAAAACCCTGGCTGAACCGCGTCATTGAAGGTCAGCCGAAGGCGATATTGAAAGCTGTTGATGGGGTTTCGTTTGCCATCAATCGCGGTGAGACGCTATCACTGGTGGGTGAATCCGGCTGCGGTAAGTCGACTATTGCGCGTGTCGTTTGCGGCTTGTATACGCCGTCACGCGGCTCGGTCATTTTCGACGGTGTCGATATGGCCAAGGCCAGCACGTCGGAACAGCAGCAATTGCGGAAACGCTTTCAGATGATCTTTCAGGATCCGTATGCCAGCCTGAATCCACGCTGGCGCGTCGGCAAAATCATCGCGGAACCGATCGTCTCGCACGGGATCATGACCGACAAGGAGCAAATCAGGAAACGCGTCGATGAATTACTCACCCAAGTCGGTTTGTCCCCGCAGGATCAAGAAAAATTTCCACACGAGTTTTCCGGTGGCCAACGCCAGCGTATTTCGATTGCGCGCGCGCTGTCGTCTAACCCGGAATTTCTGGTGTGTGACGAACCGACGTCTGCGCTCGACGTATCGGTACAAGCGCAAATCCTGAATTTGATGAAGGACCTGCAGCGCGAGTTTGGTCTCACGTATCTTTTTATCTCGCACAACCTTGCCGTGGTGTCGCACATCTCAAACCGCGTCGGCGTGATGTACCTCGGCCGTCTGGTTGAAATGGCGGACACCAAAACCATCTTCAACCGTCCGCTGCATCCTTATACGCAGATGCTGCTATCGGCAATTCCGGATTTGAAGATGACTGGCAAGCAGAGAACGCCGGTCGCCGGTGAGGTGCCCAATCCGCTCAATCCACCGTCGGGGTGCACCTTCCACCCTCGCTGCCCCCACGCGAACGACCGCTGCAAATCCGAATCACCGAAGATGATCGCTGCCGACGACGGCAGCATGGTGGCGTGTCACGCGGTCGAAGAGCGGCGCATTCCGATCAGGCTTGCAGCGTAGCGGACGTACACGTCGCGAGCTGACCTAGTCGTCGTCCGTCTTCCACAGCTGCCACGCGGCCGCGAGGCCACCGACAGACAGCACTAGCATGAAGATCACGCCAAACAGGAACAAACCGGGCTCGTCGGCGAAGCGCACTATCACCTCCCGGTGCTTGTTACCGAGATTAATGGCACCGGTGGCCATTGACTTAAGCGTGTACACCAACGCCACTGAAGAGCCAATCGCCAGACCGATCGAGCGCAGTTTTGCCATCTCGCCGCTCTCCTATGCCTTCAGTGCCTTGTACAAAAATGGCAGACTGGTCTCGATTCGATAATCGATTCCAGAGTGCGTGTCGTCGAA